>CALRRX020000072.1:0-9545 GCA_943370675.1 Reyranella massiliensis 521
ATTCCAAAAAGTAAGGCAAAGCAAGCTGCGAGGAGTTGGGGTTCTTTCCCTACCAGTTCGAGGTAGGAAGATGGGAGTATGTTTTCATCTAAAAATGGCTTTTGCTCACCGCTCGAGGAGGTTCTCCAAGCGGTCACAATTTTCCAAGGCCAAAGTTCATTGACCGATCCAAGCATAAATCCAGAGAGTAAGCCAATCGTTACAGCATGGTATTTTCTCAGCAACCAAGCCACCACTCTGCTAAAGGATAAAATACCTACAGCACATCCAGCTGCAAAAACGATGAGTTTTAGAAAATTTCGGTCATTGACAGCTTGTAAGATAGGTTCATATTGGCCCATGATCAAGAGGATGAAGCTTCCGCTAATCCCAGGTAGAATCATTGCACAAATGGCAATAGCTCCGGATACAAACGTAAACCAAATTGCATTTGGTGTAGTGGTAGGGGGAAGATTGGTCACCCACCAAGCAATGGCTGTCCCAATGATTACTGAAATCACTACACCCAGATGCCATTTTTGAATCTCTTTTAAGATGAGGAAGGCACTGACTAAGATCAAACCCGTAAAGAAAGACCATAAGGGAATAGGATGATTAGCCATTAGATAAGTAATGACGCTAGACAGCGCGAAAATACTGGTCATAATTCCCAAAAGCAGACTTAGCAAAAATGATCCGTTTACTGCTTTGAAAAACGCCTTTAGCTCCAGCTTTAGCAAAAGTCGCAGGTTATCAGGCTTGAAAGAGTTGATGCTATCAAGGAGCTCTTGGTAAATGCCTGCTATGAGAGCAATCGACCCTCCTGAAACGCCCGGAACGATGTCCGCAGCTCCCATAGACATGCCTTTCAGATAAGTTAAAATGTGCTTTTTTAAAGGATTCATATAGAAAAAAGGCTGACCGATTACCGACCAGCCTTCAAAGAATAGTTGAACTTATTAGAGTTTGATTTCACCGAGGAAGTGATCGAAGGTATCTCCTCGAAGACCCAGTCGGATGGTTTCCAAAGGAATCACTTCAGATGGACTGATATTTCCAAGGTTGACATTGGCACCAAGAAGCTTGATGAACCATACTTGTTGTGATTTTTGAGGAGCTTCCCAAATGATGCGTTCTTCAGGAACTTGGGTAAGGATTTCTTCAACCAGACCCTGTCTCACTTCTCCTGAATCACGGAAAAGACCGACATTTCCACCTTCACGAGCCTCGCCAATTACCTTCCAAGCACCCGCACTTAGTTCGGTTTGCATTTGCTCGATCCACTTGTAAGGAGGGATGATTTTGGCAGCATCTTTAGAGCCCACCTCGGACAATACCGTGACTTGCTTGGCAAGTGTGTTGATGAATTCACACTTTTTGTCATGATTGAGGGAGATCGAACCGTCAGATACCTCTGCATATTCCAATCCATAGGTATCCAATACTTTACGGTAATCGTCAAACTGACCTCTTACAATAAATGCCTCGAAAAGTGTACCCCCAAAGTAGACCGGAATTCCGGCTTCACGATAAACGGCAATTTTTTCCTTCAGCTTTTTGGTGACGAAAGAAGTGGCCCATCCCAATTTGACAATGTCCACATAGTCGGAGCAGCTTTCTACAAAATCTTCAGTTTCTCTCAGGCTGAGACCTTTGTCCATCGCCATAGTAAATCCCGTGTTGCGAGGCTTTTCAGTCCTCACAGGGAGATTCTTAAGCACATAATTCATGTGATAATAATTTGATTTTTAAAGGCCATATGGAATCTCGCATGCTGGGTAGTCAACTCAAAACGTGACTTTAAAGTAATGCTCGATTCCATTTGCTAGGTTTTAATGTTTAGAGCTGGGTAGTGTTATCCCGATATTGGTCAATAATCTTGTAAATGGCTTTTTGCTTTTGTAATTCAGGCATCAGCTCATACAAAATCGTATGCCTATCGAAGTCCAAAGTTAACGCATTTTCCAAATAAGTGAAGGCCTCTTTGTATTTCCCCATTTTGACCAAATACACCACGATGCGGTAATAAAGCTCTGCCTCCTCGGGTGATTCTTCGATGCCCTCGCGGATCACATCTACTGCTTCTTCGAAACGATTCTGCTCAAAATAAATTACTGAAAGATTGACATAAGTCTCCATGATTCCGGGCTCGAGGTTGATTGCCTCCTCGTACGCTTCCGAACTCGCCTGAAGATTTCCCAAATTAAACTCTGCATCTGCCAGACCTACCCAATAGTTAGGGTTTTCCTTGTTCAGATTGAGGGCTTTCTTGAAATAATGAATGGCTTCAAAAAACTTTTCCTTCTTGAGCATACACATTCCCAATCCAAACCAAGCATCGTCATATTCCTCATCCAGCTTTGCGGATTTTTTAAAATACTTGAATGCCTCATCGATCTTGCCCAGCTTTTCATAGGCGGCGCCCATGTAGCAGCAGTTTTCTGCATTGGCACCCTCGCAATTGATTGTGTTTTGATAGGCCTCCAAGGCAGCTTCATACTGTTGGGTATTCATCAGGGAATTGCCCAAGTTGAAATAGGCAGATGCAAATGCGTCGTCGATCAATAAGGCATACTCATAGGCCTGAATCGCATCTTCAAATCGGCCGAGCCGATTATAAACTACGCCTAGATTGTACCACGCACCAGCAGAATAGGGATCCTGATCAATGAACTCCTGATAAAACTCCAAAATCTCATCAAAGGACCCTTCTTCCTCCGTGATCATGGCCAACTGGAAAAGAGCATCTTCGTGGTTGATCCGATTTTTGACGGCTTCTTTGAAATATTGGCTTGCCTTGGTGTTGTCACCTTTTGCCCGATAGAGATTGCCTAGGGAATAAAATACCTCCGCCTTGTCTTCCGCCATGGGCAAATAGTTTTCGAGGAGGTCTATACCGTCCTGAAAATTGCCGGCTAGGATATGTGCATTAGCTAAGGCAAGGACGATGTCTTCATTATTTGGAGAAAGATTGTTGAGATGCTCCAGGATATCCAGCCCTTCTTCCAACTCGTCATTGAAAATAAGGCACTGCGCTTTTTGCAAACGGATCTCCACCGAAAAAGGAAATTTTTCGAGGGCGTATTCAGATGCTCTGAGGGCTTTGAGGAATTTTTGCTGGTCAAAGTAAAACCGGATGATATCTTCCAGCTCTTCTTCTTCGAAATACAGGTCCAGGTTGGACTTTAGGGAATTTTCAAACCGCTCGACGAGCTTCTTGTCTTCTTCCCAGTCGTGATCGTGATCTCCGGTCATTCGATAGTCTTATGGTTTTTTTAAGATACCAATATTTCGGGTATCCCAATAGTTGGTTTTGTTAATTTTTTTGAACCTCAGAGTAGAAGTTTGGGTCAAAGTGGAGGTTTATTTGGGTGAAATTTCAAGAGGACAAACGCCTAGGTTCAAAAATAAGTTTGATCAGGGCTGTTTTGCCCAGTTCAGGGTGTCTTCCAAGGAGTGGTATTCGAAGTTTAACAGTGCCTGAACCTTCGCATTGGAGTAAGAGATTTTCCGTTGGGCATTAAGGGCTAGTTGCCTATTCAACTGACTTTTTGAAACCCCTATCAACCTCAGAAGACCAATGATGGGTAAAACTACTTGAAGAAGACTGTTGGAAATCTGCAAGCTTGGCCCTTTTACTCCAAAGATTTTGGCAAGTAAGGCAAAAAAATCCCGATAAGATTTTCCCTCTTTATTCAGGATAAAACGTTCTCCCCAGGCATTTTTTTCCACCAAAAGTCTGGTGATGGCCGAGGCGTCTCTTATATCGATGTAGTTGATATTTCCTTTCGGAAAAAACACATTTCCTTTTAGTACATACTGATAGATGGATCCGCTGCTTTTTTCATAGCTGGCCTTTCCCAGTAGCACAGATGGATTTACCACAAGTATCTCCAATCCTTCCTGCTCTGCTCTCCACACTTCGAGTTCGCCCCAATACTTGGAGAGAGCATATCCTGAATTTAGTGGGGAATCTACCCATTTGAAGTTTTCATCATACTCCCATACCTCAGAGGTCCGACCGATGGCGGCGATGGAACTTACATGCACCAATCTTTTTACCCCTTTGGCGAGCATGGCATTGACTACATTCGCAGTACCCTCACTGTTGATTTTATAGAGTAAGTCTTCGTCTTTGGATGAAAATGAAACCATCCCTGCCGCATGGATGACTAGGTCGATGTCCTGGAGTGCATCCAAGAGCGAGTTCATGTCAGTGATGTCACCCTCGTGCCATTGGACTGAAAATCCCGCATCTTTCAGGAGATCTGTTTGGGAATTTTTTCTTTTGAGTCCATGGATTTGTCCCAGCTGACTGAATTCTCTCGCCAGTTGACTTCCAAAATATCCCGTAATTCCTGTGATGAGAATATTCATTAGCTGATTCAGAGCTGATGATTGATGAGCTCCAGCTTTTTAATCTTTTCGTAAATTTTCTGATGCTTGGGAAGAGTCTCAAGCATGTCCAAGTAGCGGGAATTATGACAATCCGTACCAAAGAGGGCAACGGCATTGCGCTCGATGAGCATCTCACCAAAATCCTTCACTTGCTTGGAATAAAACCCAGTAAGCGAAAGAAGGTTAACCTGGAACAGTAGATTTCTTTCGATCAGTTCTTCCTGAAGCTTTTTATCCGCAATCAAGTATTGGTAGCGTTCAGGATGTGCCAAAATTGGTTTATATCCGGCCATTTCAAGATGAAAGAGGATATCCAACAGCATTTGGGGCTTGTTGATGAAACCAGTTTCTACCAAGATATGCCCATCACCAAAGCTGAGGACTTCATTTCCTGATTTTACTTTTTCCAGAAAAATCTCATCCATGTAATACTCTGCGGCAGCCTCGATCTCAATCTCGATTCCAGAAGCTGCAACTGCTTTTCTCAAATCCTCAAGACCCAATCGGATGATCTCCGGGGTATTGCGGTAATATTCCGACATGATGTGTGGAGTGGTAATGATTTTCCTCAGGCCATAATCCGCCAGTCGTTGAATCAGCCCTAGGGATTCCTCCATGGACTTAGACCCATCGTCTATTCCCGGAATCAAATGTGAGTGCATATCCACCTGCAACCAAGAGAGGTCTAGGGGTTCAACTTCCGCAGGCGTTTTCTTCAGAAAATCAAGCCAACCCATTACAATCCACCTCCAGTTTGAGTTCTGAACTGCTCTAAGGTAGGCCACGCCTGATCTTTTTCAGAAATGATCGGCTCGTCCACCATCCAATCGATTCCCAAAGAAGGATCAGACCATAAGATTCCACCTTCTGAAGCTTTGTGGTAGTAATTGGAGCATTTATAGACAAAGACCGCGTCCTCCAATACAGAAAACCCATGTCCAAATCCGGCAGGGATATAGAGCAAATTATTTTTTTCAGAATCCAAAATCGTGGAATAGAACTGACCAAAAGTAGGTGAGTCTTTTCTGAGATCTAGAGCCACATCCAGCACCTTACCGGAAATCACTCGTACCAGTTTGGCTTGCGCAAATGGGGCATTTTGAAAGTGGAGACCTCTCACAGTTCCCTTTTGGGAAAAAGACTGGTTGTCCTGAACCCAATTTTCAGAAATGCCTAATTTTTCAAGCCAATCTTGACGAAAGGATTCGAAAAAATAACCTCGATTGTCAGGAAAAATTCTTGGGAAAATCTCTACAACTCCAGAGATGGGGGTAATTTTTATTTCAGCCATTTTGGCGAATTTAGTTAGCTATAATCGGTAAAATAACCACTCAGCAAGAGAGTATCCTAATCTATTCTGAGGAATTATGCCCAAATTTGGGGCAAGAGGACTGAAAATCAAATACTCTTTATCAGGGATTTGATCATTTGAATCTCGGCAGTGAACCTTTCACACAGAGATTGTCCTTTTCTATCAGATACAGAAGCTATGAGTAAATTCTCCAGAAAACTCCAAAAATTACACGAAACTGCTCCCAAAGTGGAAACGGCTGTTTTGGTAACTCTAATCCGGCAGCACCAAGGCGATCAAGAAGTCGAGGAACACCTGGATGAGCTGGCTTTTTTGGCAGAAACCTTGGGTGCGAAGACGGTCTATCGCTTTACTCAAAAAATGGACAAGCCGGATATCAGAACTTTCGTGGGAAAAGGCAAGCTGGAGGATATTCAGGCTTATGTGGAGCACTTTGCTGTGGACATGGTCATCTTTGATGACGACCTGACGCCTTCACAAATGAGAAATTTGGAGAATGAGATCAAAGTAAAAATCTACGACCGATCCCTTCTCATACTCGATATTTTCCTGCAAAGGGCGCAAACGGCTCAAGCCAAAACCCAAGTGGAACTGGCGAGATTCCAATACCTATTGCCGCGATTGACCAACATGTGGACGCACTTGGAGCGACAGAGAGGAGGTACTGGGACTCGAGGTGGAGCAGGTGAGAAAGAAATCGAAACCGATAAGCGGGACATTCGAAATAAGATCACGCTCCTTAAAGAAAAGCTTCGCGAAATTGAAAAACAGGGAATTACCCAACGAAAAGGCCGAAAAGGAATCGTGCGTGTAGCCCTGGTCGGATACACCAATGTGGGTAAGTCTACCCTGATGAACCTGATCACCAAAACGGATATTCTGGCAGAAAACAAGCTTTTTGCCACCGTAGATTCAACCGTCCGAAAGGTCGTGTTGGACAATATTCCTTTCCTGCTTTCAGACACCGTAGGATTTATCAGAAAGCTACCTACCCACCTGATCGAATCTTTTAAATCCACTTTGGACGAGATTCGAGAAGCGGATCTACTGGTCCATGTAGTGGATATCTCCCACCATGCCTTCGAAGATCACATTGCTGTGGTGACGCAGACACTTCAGGAAATCAAAGCTGGCGACAAGCCTATTCTCCTGGTATTTAACAAAATCGATCAGGTGCAGCAGATGCCCTCTGAGGAGGAATCCCAGCACATCAGCGAGCATGAGCTTCAGGAGACACGGTACGTAGATTTCAAGGCGCTATCGGATGCATACGAAAAGAAAAACGGAATCAAACCGGTCTTTATGGCGGCAGGATTGGGCGATAATGTGGAAGGATTCCGGGAGGCTTTGGTAGCAGAGGTCAAAAAACAACACCGTAAAATCTATCCGCACTACTTGGAAAATGAGATTGTGGATTGGAGTGGAAAATTTGATTTGGAGGAATGAAGTTAATTTGTGGAGAAAGCCTTTTTTATTAGCCACAAAGCTCAAATGAGGATTGTTTCATAAAAAACCACATAGCCACATAGGATTCACATAGGGAACATGTAAGGCGAAAACTATGTGCATCTATGTTCCTATGTGGTTTCAAAAAAACTCAGCAACCAATAATATTTTGTGTTCAACGTTTAGTTGTCCTGCTTCTCCAAAAGCAGGACTTTTTTGTATCTCGCAAAGCTGATTAAGTCGCCAAGCGTTTTCTTGTTTTGCGACTCGGCGTCTTCGTGAGCGATCACGCTACTTCGACTTTTTCCAAGTCACCAGATAATTAAAACTTCTGGAATCAAACTCATCCCTGAGGCGGGTGATTTCTCCTAAATCCGACTCGTTGAATTCCCTCACAAAATTAGATCGAATTCGTTTTTGTGATTCCAACGTTTTCTGGGTAATGCCCAAGATCTCGTCTAGTTCTGCTCGGGTCAGTTGATTCGTGTTTTTTTGGATCAAAAAGGTTCTTAGAGCCTCATAGATGTCCTTTTCCACAGGAAGGATTGGTTCGACATTTCTTTTTCTACGGACCCAAAGCAGGATCACTGGGATCAGTACCAAGCTGGCCAAAAGGTAATACCAAGGGAAGGATTCGGCTTCGTCGGAATTTTCAAGATTCCACTTCGGACTGATCACCGGAGAATTGGTGGAAAAGTCTTCGGGTGCCACCTTGATCAACGGGACCTCCCAAGCGGATAAATCACGGTTGAAACTGGTGGCATTGCGAAACATGTTGGTCATCACCTGGACCTTGCGCACATCCCACATGGAAATGTCCTGATCAAAACTGACCGCCTCGGCAAACATCCCGCCCATGTCTTCGGCATTGGATGTATTCCACTTATCCAAAGGCTGATTGAACACCTTATTCTCGTCAAACATGCCGCTCAGGATCTTGGCAGAGGACATGTCCCAATCGTTGAGGTAGCCATTGAATTCCGTATCAAAAAACATCCCGTTGAATCGCTCACCCGCGCTGGTGTTCCACTTGGAAATATCCCCCTGAAACTTCCGCGCTCCATTAAACATGTCAGAAAAGTCCACTACGGATTTTGTGTCCCAATGGGAAAGATCCGGATTGATCACCGGGGCAAGTCCAAACATCCATGACATAGACTTGACATTAGAGACATCCCAACTAGAGACCTTAGGATCGCGGAGTGTCGAATTATAAAAAAGGTAACTCATGTCAGTCACCTTGGTGGTGATAATGGTGGAAAGGTCTCGCTCTGTCTTGATGACTTCACGGATCAGGCTATCGTCCACAATGAGGTAACTTTTGCCTTCAAAAAGGTATTCTTTTCCTATCTCGGCCTCTGATGATGCTTTGAGCGTGACCTGATTTTCACTACGGTAAATAGGTCCTTCTTTCTGAAAAAAGGAAAGCAGGAGGAATAGTGCGAGGTGAGTAAGTGTCATTGGTGATAAACATTTTTGGGGTGGGGTCGAATAACACTGTTATGGAAAGTAAAGAGATGAAATTTACCTTCCCATGGCACAAACATACACTCAAAACTAATAACACCTTAATCTGATGTTTTAAAAAAGTAGGGTACTATCCCAACCGTATTTTTTTGCTAACGAAGTGCAGAGTGTTTAATCTTAGAAATTTCATAAAAGAAATTCAGATAAAATACTTAAGCTATTGATTATTAAACAGTAAGAATTTTTAAAAGCTTTTTTATGAAATACTAGAAAGGAAATTGGACTTTCAAATTTTCGTTCTTCCAGAAATTAGGTGACAAGTTCAAATAGGTAATAAAACCTATCTCACCTAAAATCTCAATCATTTCAAAAGCCATGTAAATAAATTGGCGAATTGAGTCAAAATGTATGAAAAAACTAATTTCCTTGATTTGGATCCTATCCATAGTAGGATGCACCGTAGTCGACACTGAGCTTTTCGAAGCAATCCTAGAAATCAAGAACCAAAACCAAGAATTATTGGACGAGATAAAATCGCTACAGTCCAAGTCTGATTCTTTGATCTCCGAGCTCAAGAGCAGTGCAGCCAAGCAAAAGGACCTCATGGATCAGGTCACCCAGCTTCAGGGGGATTTGGCCAAGATCCTCTCGGAAATCGCTAAACTCAACGAGAAGCTGAACACCCAAGGAGCGGACATTGATTCCATCAAAGCCCAAATGGGCAAACTTCAGGAACAATACCAGACCATCATCACCCAACTCGAGCAGCTGCAACAGCTCAGCAAAATCCTATCAGAGATCGAGTTGCTCAAAGGACAGCTAGCCGAACTCCGCGGCAATCAGCAGCAACTCATCGGACTAGTTGGACAGAATCAGCAGGATCTCCAGCTGATCAAAAACCTATTGGAATTGATCAAATCACAGACCGAATCCAGTCAAAAAC
>CALRRX020000073.1:0-9542 GCA_943370675.1 Reyranella massiliensis 521
CGCAGATCATCGAAGCCATGCTGCTGGTCTATGAGCGGATGAAGATCATCATCGAACCCTCCTGTGCGGTTCCTTTGGCAGCCTTACTGGCGAACAAGGAGCGATTTGCAGGTAAAAAAGTCGGAATCATCCTCTCCGGTGGCAATGTAGATTTGGGGAAGTTACCTTTTTAAGGGAGTTTAAAATTTGTAAGTACAATTATAATTTTACCAATTTTTAAGTAAAGTTATAATCATGTTTATAATTTATCCTATTTTTGGAAAAAGTTATAATCATCTCTATGCATATACCTAAGGATATTTTTGATCGACCACAGTACCTAGATCGGGTAATCCCATTTATGGGTAAGTCACTCATCAAGGTATTCACGGGTCAGCGCAGGGTTGGCAAAAGCTATATTCTTTACCAGCTCATCCAAAAAATCCAAACAGAATCCCCTGATTCCCCCATCATCTACATCAATAAAGAAGATCTGGATTTCGCATTTCTGACCAAAGCAGAAGACCTAAACCACTATGTCAAAGCTCAAAAGAAATCCGGACGACTAAACTATGTCTTCATCGATGAGATCCAGGATATAACCAATTTTCAACTGGCGCTACGATCCTTGATTTTGGATGAGGAACTTGACATCTACTGTACAGGTAGCAATGCCAACCTGCTTTCCAGCGATATCGCAGGTTTACTAAGTGGAAGAGTGATCGAAATCAACGTGTATAGCCTGTCCTATCAGGAATTTTTGAGATTTCACGGGCTAAGAAATTCGGATAGTTCACTGGATAAATTCTTAAAGTATGGAGGCCTTCCTTACCTCAGACATTTGGAACTGACAGATGCCGTGGTCTTTGAGTATTTGAAAAACATTTACACAACTATTCTCTACCGGGATGTAGTCAATAGAAATTCGATCAGAAATACTGTTTTTTTGGAAAGGCTGGTGCTGTTTTTGGCAAGCAATACGGGCAGCCTTTTTTCAGCCAATAAAATTTCCGCCTTTCTTAAATCCCAACATATCAAAATTGCCCCAAATCAGGTGCAAAGCTACCTTTCGTTTCTGGCCAATGCTTTTTTCATTCACCAAGTCCCACGGTATGATCTTATCGGTAAGCGCCTTTTTGAAATCGGTGAAAAATACTATTTCGAAAACCTTGGCATCAGACATGGGATTTGGGGCTATCGACCGGAAGACCTCGGCAAAATCCTCGAAAACGCGGTGTATAACCAATTGCTAATTTCCGGATATCAAGTCAAAGTGGGCGTTTTGGGGGACCGAGAAGTAGATTTTATTTGCCAAAAAAATGGAGAAACCCTGTACATCCAAGTTGCCCTCACCATCAAAGAAACTTCCACTTTTGAACGGGAATTAGGAAACTTGAAGCAAATCGAAGACAACTACCCCAAATGGGTCATCACCCTAGATGAGTTTGAAGGCAACACCATGGAAGGAATTAAACTGATTTCTCTTCGGAAATTTCTAAGTGAAAGCTAAAGTAGAATAGCGAACAAGACCTTGATGAGCATCAACTTGAGCTAGCCGTAGGCTTAATTGATCAATTTTGCATTTGTGCGTAATTAATTGAACAAAAGTCGGAATCATCCTCTCCGGAGGAAATGTGGATTTGGGGAAGTTGCCGTTTTAATTGAAGACTCTTTTTAAAAAAAAGAAATTCAGAAAAGTGGTAAGTAACAAGGGAATGCCCAAAATCATCAAACCCCCAGCATTTTGCCCCCATATTAATGTGAAAGCCAAGGCCATTAAAAGATGGAAAATTACCTGCCAATTTGCTTTATTAAGTTTTGGGAAAAGAACAAAAAACAGATACGTGGTCAAATAAAATCCTGCTCCAATCCATAATCCCATAAAGTAAAAGGCAAATATTCTATCTCCCAATTCCTCAAATTTGAACTGACCAAGATTAATTATTGGACCCATCATCGCCACCAATCCGGATAATACCAGTTGAAAAAGTAAAAGACTAGGAAAAAAAAGAAGGACTTTTTTTAAGGCTGTATCCATTATTTAAAATAACATAAATGAGCCCAAATCTTTCGACTTGGGCCCATTTTCAGCTTTTTGAATTTATATTTATAACTTTACTTTTTACTTTCCGCCACTGCATGATGGGCCGCTCTGGCCGCAAAAGCCATGTACGTCAAGGATGGATTTTGAGTAGAAGTAGAAGTCATCGAAGCTCCATCAGTCACATAGACATTCGGCACAGCATGGAGCTGATGGTTTCCATTGAGTAGGGAGGTCTTTGGATCCTTACCCATTCGTACCCCGCCCATTTCATGGATATCCAAGCCAGGAGCCTGCTTACTATCCGCAGATTGGATATTGGTAAAACCAGCCTTGGTAAACATCTCCGTCATCTGCTCGATGTAGTCCTTGACCATTTTCTCATCATTGTCATCGTAATCCACGCTGATGCGAAGTTGTGGCATGCCCCATTCGTCTTTCTGATTGGGATCTAGTGCGACAAAGTTGGTTTCCTTCGGAATAGTCTCTCCCATCATGTGCGAACCCACTCTCCAAGGACCGTATTTGTCTGGGTTGAGGAGACTATTTTTCAAATCCATGCCTATACCGCTGGTATCCGGGCCTGAGCCTCGGCTGGCAGAAAATCCAGCTGCATAGCCTCGGAGGAAGTCGGTCTCCTGCTTATAAACATTTCTGAATCTTGGGAAATAGCCACTCGTTGGTCTGCCCCCTGAGGTGGTAAACTCGGAATGTCCCTCGTATTCTCCAGAAACTCGGGCCCGGTAATTATGGAAGGCGACGTATTTACCCAACAGTCCATTGTCGTTACCTAGACCATTCGGGAATCGATTGGAAGTAGAATTCAGCAAAATCGCATTGGTATTCAATGCCGCGGCGTTGACAAAGATGACATCGGCATAAAACTCTTCTGTCTCCTTGGTCAGGCGATCGATGATGCGAACACCTGTAGCTTTTCCTTTTTCCTCATCATAAATAATGGAGTGAACCACCGCATCAGGGCGGAGGGTCAAATTGCCTGTTTTCAAAGCCCAAGGAATGGTCGATGAGTTGGAACTGAAGTAGCCCCCAAATGGACAGCCACGCTGGCAAAGGTTTCGGTTTTGGCACATGGCCCGACCTTGCTGCGCATAGTATTCTGCATTTCCGTGGATGTGCGCACATCGGGCTGAAATCATGTGTCGGTCATTGCCGTAGTGCTTTTTGAGTTGCTCCGCAAAGTATTTCTCCACCACGTTCAGCTCATAGCCTGGCAAAAACTCCCCGTCAGGAAGTTGGGCGATACCGTCTTTGAAGCCTGAAACGCCAGCAAATTTCTCCACGTGGCTGTACCACTTTTCGATGTCTTTGTACCGAATCGGCCAGTCCACCGCAAAACCATCCCTCGCCGGACCATCAAAGTCAAAGTCAGACCAACGCTGTACCTGTCTGGCCCAGAGGAGAGACTTTCCACCTACTTGATAGCCTCTGATCCAGTCAAAAGGTTTCTCTTGCACGTAAGGATGATCGGTGTCTTTTACAAAAAAATGCATGGCATCCTCACGGAAAGCATAGCATCGGCTGATGACCGGATTGGCTTCTTGAATTTCCTGAGGAATCTGGTTCCGATGGGGAAATTCATAAGGAAGCATATTCGTCGTCGGGTAATCTTTGATATGCTCCACATTTCGTCCACGCTCCAGCATGAGGGTTTTTACTCCCAAATCGCAAAACTCTTTGGCAGCCCAAGCACCACTGATGCCCGAACCGATGACGATGGCTTGATAAGTTCGCTCCTGTTTGCTGCGGATATTCAGATTAGCCATTGATGCGAGGTTTTTGAAGGTCAGAGATTAACACGGCGCCGTTGTATTCGCCGGGAATAAGGGAGTAAGGAATGATTTCAGTTTGGATGTACTCCGAGGCCATATACCCTTGGATAGTAAATCGTTTGGTCGAATTGAGGAAGTAGGAGAGATTTCCTCGCTCTTTTCCCTCGGGCGTATCATCGCCTTCGAGTTTGGTGCCATTGAGGATCAGCTCTTCCTTTTCTTTGGTGGAAAGCGCATCGAATTTCTTTCCTGAAGTCTTTTCGGCATAATCAGGGAAGGCAGTCAAACCAGCGGTGAATTTTTCCTGATTTTCCTTGGTAAAGCAGTCATTGACCATCACCAAGATAAAATCGGGCACCTCAAGATCCAGTGCGCCTTTGATTTCACCGGCAGGAATAATGGTGTCTGAAATGGCTGCTAAAAGCGCTTTTTGAGAAGTGGTGACTTTCAGATTTTTGTAGGCGGCGAGAATGTCGTCTTTGCTGAAGTCACAGGAAGGAATCAGGGCAAGTCCTCCGGATATCAGCGCAATATGCCGCAAAGCATGTCGTCTGTTCATAAGTAAAGGCGATAGATTGGGTTAAAGCAATTGAGGCTAGAAAGTAGGGATTTTATTGAAAAATCCCTACCTGAATTTTACAAGTTGGTTGCTTAACGAGTGATGAGCCCAAACTCCCCAAACGTTGCGGCATTGCCGTCTGTCGTTCTTAAGGACTTTAATCTCACGAATCGGGCTTTCACGGTATTCATTTTTATGATCTGCTCTATTGGGCTGTTTTGGATGTTGGAAAACTCCCCTTGAGTCACTCGAATCCAGCTTTTTCCATCACCGCTAACTTCCAAAGCGTATTCTGCGATGTAGCCACTTGGATATCGGGCTTGCATGGGTAGGTAAGTGAATCCTTTCAAGTCCACTTCTTGACCCAAATCGATGGTCAGGTCATTCGTCTTGGAAGTCCAATACGAATTTGGAAGCTCGTCAATGGCGCGAGTGGCTAGGGTGTCAGGTGAAATCACTTTCCAGCTTCCTTTTACCAAGTCAAAATCCACTCGGGCAGGATCGGAGGTTTTTCCGGTTTTAGAATCTACCACGATCGCCTGAACAGTAGCGGGCTGAAGAAGATCAAACTCACCTGAATAGGCATTTTGGCCCACTTTAGGAGCAGAACCATCGGTCGTGAAGAAGACTTCCAATTCAGACTCCGCGGCTTCAATAGTTACTTTTCCAGCTGGTGATCGTGTGATTTTCGGAGGATAAAGCAAGGCAGGCGCTGAGAAAACCCCGATCTCAGAAATCACCGGGATTCCTTTTCCATCCAGGAAGTTGATTCTGATTTTTTGTGCTTCGGTATCTGGAAATCTCAAAATCCGCTTGTATCCGATTGTCGTACCTTCTGTGATTTTTTCCCAGTTGCCGTTTACTTCCTTTTCTAGGGAAAAAGCCTTTACCCGCTGTCCCAGATTCACAAATTCTTGGATCAAGAGTCGATTGAAGGAAACTGATTTTCCAAAATCCACCTCTACAGACGCCTGAACTTGACCATCTGCTGTAGTCCAATACGTATTGAAATCCCCGTCATTTAGCAAATCTGCCGTGTATCCTTTTCCTCGATCTGCGCTTGCTTCGAAGGAAGCTTCCTTAGCCAGATTGACCGCAAAGTCTTCTTTGACTTTCGCCGCCATTTTCAGGATCGCCTCTTCATCCTTTTCATGGATCAAACCTCGTGTATCAACAGGGAAATTGATCAGCAGGGAGCTGTTTCTTCCGATGCTGTTGTAGTAGATCTCCATCAGGTCCGGAAGCGTTTTCACCTTGTGATCCTCGTAGGTATGGTAGTACCACCCCGGACGGATGCTCACATCGGACTCAGCCGGCACCCAGTGGGTCCCATTTTCCTGACCCGTTGCCCATTTGTCAAAATCAGGCATTCCCGCATAGACCGAATCCCGCATCAGATTGGACCAAGTGGTCTCGTAGGCAAATCCATCCTCGTTGCCCACCCAGCGAACATCGGGTCCAGCATCGCTGAACATCATGGCGCCCGGCTGAAGCTTGCGCACCAGTTCATGGGTAGTTGGCCAGTCGTAATAGCTGAATTTGTCCACCTTTCGCTCCTCATTTGCACCGCCGTACCAGCCTGTACCGCCATTAGCCCCGTCAAACCATACCTCGTAGATTTCTCCATAATTCGTCAGCAACTCGGTCAGTTGATTGCGCATGTAAGTGATGTATTCGGGCTTACCATAGTCAGGGTGATTTCGGTCCCAAGGGGAATAATAAATCCCGACTTTGAGCCCATACTCCCGACAGGCATCCACAAATTCTTGGATCAAATCGCCCTTTCCGTCTCGCCAAGGGCTGTTTTTCACCGAGTGCTCAGTGTATTTGGATGGCCAAAGGACAAATCCATCATGGTGCTTAGCCGTAATAATCAGCCCCTTCATACCTGCTTCTTTGGCGATACGTGCCCATTGCCTTGCATCAAGCTGAGTTGGGTTAAACTGTTCCGGTTTTTCATCTCCAAATCCCCATTCACGATCAGAGAAAGTATTCATATTAAAATGGACGAAGCCGTAAAACTGTAACTCCTGCCATGCAATCTGCCGAGCATCAGGCACCGGCAAAACAGGCTCAGGCGGAGCGGCTTTTTCCTGACAGAAACTGAGTGTGAGAAGCAGTAGGGGGAAAAGAATTTTTTTCATCGGAAGAAACTGAAAACTGACTTTAAATTTTTTTTTAATAAAGGATTACAAGTTTTTAAAAATAATAAAAAAACAAAGCCCTAAGTGGAAACCTTGAGCTCGCCTGAAAATTAGAGATTGCTTTCCCTTTGCGGCATAAAGTCACACAATCAAAAGAAAGTATTTCAAAAACTTTGAAATACCATTCCCCACTCTGAAACCATTAATCAAAATAATGCTTTGACAAAGTGGATCCCCTCGTAATTTCAAACCATGAAACACGTATTTACGCTCTTCTTTCTGCTTTTTTCTCTTGAGCTTTTCGCTCAAATCCAGCTCAAAGTCACTGATCAGATCTCTGGGCTCCCGATTGAAAACGTCAGAGTTAAAGCAGATAAAACCATACAGCGAACGAATACCTCGGGAATCGTAGCTTTTCCCGGAGAAAATCTGAAAATCTCCTTTGCCCTAGAAGGCTACGAGACCTTGGAAAAAACCTTTTCCAGTGGAGAATTTGAGGTTCAGTTGATCCCAACCGTGCTCAATCTTTCTGCGGTGACGGTAACTGCATTTGAATCGGAGCGACCACTTTTGGAGCAATCGGCAGCTGTGGTTACGGTGTCTGAACGTGACTTTAGCCGGTTCAATGAGATTTCTCCCGTCAATGCCTTCAACCAAAAAGCTGGGGTGCGAATCGAAGAAAGAGCTCCGGCAAGCTATCGGGTATCGATCCGAGGCAGTTCGCTTCGATCGCCTTTTGGAGTGCGAAATGTGAAAGTCTATTGGAATGACGTGCCTTTTACCTCTCCTGATGGAACTACTTCTTTAAATCTTTTGGACTTGTCTAATATCCGCACTTCTGAAGTTATTAAAGGACCTTCGGGAAGCATTTACGGTGCAGGAAATGGAGGGGCTATTTCACTTTACAGCCAACCTAGCTTGAGTGGAAACCGAATTTCCACAGACTATTTAGCCGGAGATTTTGGGCTTTCCAGATTCCGATTGGGCCTTTCTCAGCAAGTAGAAAATGGTGGAATTGAAGCTTCTTTTGTCAGTCAAAAATCTGATGGCTATCGGGAGCATTCGGCTGTAGACAGGAAGGTATTCCAGTTGGGAGGATTTTTCTCGGTATCTGAAAAACAGGAAATCCGAACTCAATTGCTGATCTCAGACCTGAATTATCAGATTCCCGGAGCGCTCAATGAAGCCCAAGTCACAGCCAATCCCAAACAGGCAAGACCGGGTTCGGTCAATCAAAACAGCTCGATCTCTCAACAGGCGATTTTGCTTTCCTTGGGGCATTTGTATCGCTTTTCGGAGAAAACCAGCAACAATACCACGATCTACCTCAACACCAACAACTTCGAAAATCCCTTCATTTTGGATTACAAGAAGGAATTGGGCTTTGGCTACGGAGCTCGGACCAAATTTACTCATGAGACCAAATTGGATGGAAAAGCCCTGCGCCTGATTGCTGGAGCTGAGTTTCAAAATGCCATTACCGACGCGCAGAACTTTGGTAACCTTGCCGGAAAAGCCGATACTATCCGCTTTGCTGACAAGCTTCGGACTTACCAAGGCTTCTTTTTCCAGCAAGCAGAATTGAATCTGAGTGAAAAGCTGCTGGTTACTCTGGGGCTAAGTGAAAACTTCTCCGGCTACGAAATCGACCGACAGATCGATGCCGCAGGAGGAAAAACAGGACTTCAAACCAGAACCTTTGATCCAATTGTAGTCCCAAGAATTGCGCTTAATTATCGACTGAATCCTTTCAGCTCGGTCTATGGCTCGATCAGTAGTGGATTTTCTCCGCCGACCATCGATGAGGTGCGCACCAACGAGGGAAGTTTGAATCTAGATCTGGAAGCGGAAAAAGGTGTGAATTATGAGATCGGCTACAGACTCGGAAAGAAGAAATTTAACCTCGAACTCATCGCCTACTACCTCAAGCTAGACGAAACGATCACCACCTTTACCAATGCAAATGGAGTGGTGCTTTTCCGAAACGCAGGTTCTACCGATCAAAAAGGTATCGAAGCTTCTTTGGATTATGCGATCTTGAGAAATGCGGATGGGTTCATCAAAGACTTCCTAGTCGGCACAGCCTACACTGGACAGTTTTTCAAGTTTGTGGATTACCTAAAGCAGACCAACGATTTCTCTGGAAATGACTTGACAGGAGTGCCGCCACACAATGTCGTCAGTCGATTGGATATCCGAACCAGACCAGGAGTCTACCTGAATTTTACCCATCAGTTTACCGACAAAATCCCTCTTAATGATGCCAATACGGTATTTCAGGATTCCTATGACTTGGTCAATGTCCGAGCAGGTTGGGTAAAAAGTCTGGGAAATTTTGACTTGGAGCTTTTTATCGGAGTGGACAATCTTCTTGACAAAAGCTACAGCTTAGGCAATGACCTGAACGCCTTTGCTGGCAGATTCTATCAGCCGGCACCTACTAGAAACTGGTATGGAGGAGTGAAGGTAGGGTTGAATTATTGAAGATAACTTCTGTTGAAATCCGCTACGCGAAATATTCAAAGTTGAAATGAGCTACGCGAAATACAGTTGAAAAAAAAACTTCGCTGCGCTCAGTGAAATAGAGCTTATCCATTCCCTTATCTAAGGTATTTCATCCTAATTTATCTGGATCTATTTCCAAGGTATTTCACGAAGTGTATTTCCATTAGTATTTCACAAAGTGTATTTCTACTATATTTCAATTGCATTTCAGCAAAATCATGAAGCATCTTCCATTAGTTATCCTTGCGTTTTTTATTTCTTTTTCCGCCTTTTCTCAAGAAGAAAATACTGAGTCCAAATGGGTTCCTAGTGATCCGAAGAAGTTTGAATCCATCCATTCTGGGACGTTCAATGGCCAAAAGATTACTTACAAGGCGTTGGTAGGAGAGACTTTTTTGAAAAACTCCAAAGGAGAAGTGACCGGGGCCCTTTGGTCCACCTCCTACATCCAAGAAGGAGTTGATACTTCTAAAAGACCCGTGCTCTTTGTCTTCAACGGAGGTCCCGGTTCGGCGAGCATTTGG
>CALRRX020000074.1:0-9456 GCA_943370675.1 Reyranella massiliensis 521
AGATAATTTGTATTTGATTCCTACCGCAGAGGTACCTCTTACCAACTTGTACAGGGATGTGATTCTAAATGAGACAGACCTGCCTGTGAAAAATGTGGGCTATACGCCTTGTTTCAGAAGAGAGGCGGGTTCTTGGGGTGCTCACGTGAGGGGTTTGAACAGACTTCATCAATTTGATAAAGTGGAAATCGTCCAAATTACCCATCCTGACCAGTCTTATGAGGCCTTGGAGAGCATGAGTAGCTATGTGCAAGGATTGCTTCAAAAGCTTGAGCTGCCTTATCGAGTGCTTAGACTTTGTGGAGGTGATATGGGCTTTACTTCCGCCTTGACGTATGACATGGAGGTCTTCTCTGCTGCGCAGGAGCGTTGGTTGGAAGTGAGTTCGGTTTCCAATTTTGAGACCTATCAGACCAATCGTCTGAAACTGAGATTTAAAGGAGAAGATAAAAAGACGCAACTGGCGCATTCACTCAATGGAAGTGCTTTGGCTTTGCCTAGAATCGTGGCTTCCATTTTGGAAAATAATCAGACACCAGACGGTATTTTGATGCCGAAGGTACTACATCCTTACCTTGGGTTTGACAAAATTTGATTTCAATAACCGCCCCGAGCAATCAGGGCGGTTTTTTTAATTCTAAATCCTAATGAAAAAGATCCTTTCCCTCTTCTTAATTCTACTGCCCTTTATGAGTTTTGCTCAGTCTGTAGAGATGGAAGCAGTATCGAAAACCGTGCAGTTATATTTTGACGGGATGATCCAACGGGATCGAAGCAAACTTGAGGAAGCCTTTTTTTCTGAAGCTCGGCTGATTGGTTATCGTGGAGATCAGCTGTTTGTTACGCCTTTTGAGGAATGGGCATCAGTTACTGCGAAGGGAACTCCCCGTGATCCACTTCTCTATAAAAATGAAATCAAGGCCATTCGAATTGTTGGAAATATGGCCTTGGTCGAGACTGAACTTTACTGGCCGGGTATTTACTACTATGATTTTTTGACCTTGCTAAAGATGGACGGGAAGTGGAAGATTGTCCATAAGTCCTGGTCCGAAAGAGCGCTCGATTGATTATCAGCTGAATAGTTCTCCTACGTGCTTGTCTATATTTTCCGAGATTTTCTCCATCGGAAGGTCATTTTGATCACTTCCAAAAGGGTCTTCGATCTCCTCCGCAATCAATTCTAAACTCGCCAAAACGTAAAAAATGAAGGCTACGATCGGAGCGGCATAGTAGCCCATGATCATCACGTAGCCCACGGGCAGGCTGATGGAGTAAAACAGAATGAATTTTCTGATAAAAGAGCTGTAGCTGTAGGGGATAGGGGTATTTTTTATCCGCTCGCAAGCACCACAGATGTCAGTAAACGAGCTTATTTCGGCATTAAGGATGATTAATTGGTCACCCGAGATTTTGCCTTTTTTGTATAGGTCGTTGATCCGGCCAAACATGAGTTTGGCGACTTGATTTGGAGCGTGTTTTTCTGTTTTTAAAGCACTGGGTAAGTCTTCGAAATCCTCTTCGCTCTCATCTAGCATGTAGGCGGTGGACTTTGCCTGAAGGTGATCTTTTAAAACAAAGGCATAAATGGGAATAGCTTTTCTGAAAAATTTGCGAGAATCTTCATCTTTTGCATCAAGGACTGCGGACAGCTTCAAGGCAAAATTTCGACTGTTATTGACCAGACTTCCCCATAGTTTTCTTCCTTCCCACCACCTGTCGTAGGCGGTATTGGTGCGGAAGACGAGGAGCATCGAAATCACAAAACTCAACAGAGAATGCATGAGGGGTAGATTTTTTACCCAGCTGTTTTCTCCGATTTTTAAATATTCTAATTCAAGGTAGGCGATAACCCAAGAATAAACCAAAATCACTCCGATCATAGGAGCCAGTCTAAAAAGAGTGTCTGACTTCCTGATCAGGAAGACATATTGAATCCAATTCTTAGTGTCATATACTTTCATTCTAAGAAATAAAAAGAGTGATTAGAGCGGCCTATTGCCTTTGAAGACGCCAAGGATTGAAGTTATTTCTGGTGCGAGCAAAGCTTTTGGTGAATCTCCAATACTTGTGGGATGATCAGTTTGCTGTCATTGTTTTTGATCACAAAGTCTGCAAGTTCATTTTTTTGCTCATCGGGCATCTGCTGGTCGATGATATGATTCACTTGGTCTTCTGAGCGATGAGGATCTCTGATTAAGACACGAGCTACTCTGATTTTAAGAGGCGAGCTCACATTAATCACGAAATCAAGTTCTTTAGCAGAACCTGATTCAAAAAGTAAGGCGGCTTCTTTGATCAAATAAGCAGCTGTTTGGTAATTCGCCCAATTTTTGAAATCCTCTCCCACAGCGGGATGAACTAAGCTATTTATTTTCTTGACTTTCTCAGGATCGGAAAATACCTCTTCCGCTAAAAATGCTCGATTGAGCGAACCATCTTCCAAGAAGGACTTCGCCCCAAATTCAGCTGATATAGCCTTTTTCAGATTTGAATCATTCGCCATCAACCACTTTGCCCGATCATCAGCAGAGTAGACTGGGATACCCAAAATTGAAAACAAGCGGCAAACGGTCGATTTTCCCGAACCAATCCCGCCAGTGACTCCCACCAAAAAAGGCTTTGGATTATTCATATTTGAGTTTGATCAAGGAAGGCTCGATTTTTAGGTCCTTTAGGAAGGAAGGCTTCGGGGATACGGTCAGGGTAATGGTACTGTCCTCTCTGTTTCTTTTGGAAAAGTTAATCACGGCCTCAAACTCCATGTCTTTCAGTTCACCCACTTTTTTTTCATCCACCAGATAGGTCATCATTGGGGTGATTTCTTCATTTTCAAGGGTGACAGACCTTGGGAAGTTGACTTTCTTCACCTTTAATCTTTTGTTTCCTTCTAGGTACTTGATGATTTCAAAGCTGACCTCAAGTTCCGGTTGTTCTATTTGGAGCAGTTCTTGAAGGTTTTTGTTGAGGCTAAGGGCTACTTTTTTTGAAAAACGGGAATCAATTTTTGACTCGTTTAACTGAACAGGAAATTTACCATCAAATGCTTCCAAAATGGAAGATGGGCCTTTCAAGGAGACTTTTTCTGGAAGAAAACGTACTTCCCCATCAATCTCAATGTTTTTGGCTAAGCTATATCCTGCAGTGTCCAAGACTGGGGTCAGGGATTGGGTAATAATCTTGTCTATTTGAAAATGAATCGTATCCTCCAAAAGCCCTTCCAATAGGGTAGGAGTGATGAATTCTCCAAGTGGTCTTTTTAATTCTGAGGTGAGAATAAAATTCCGTGAAGAAGGCTCGGCTAAGAGGATTGAGAAAGGAGGCTCGTTGAGGTTAAAATATTTTCTGAGCAAATCCCAGCCATTTCCAGAGATTTGGATTTGGACACTTTCAGGCAGGGGCTTGACTGGCATAAAGTTTTCTCTGTCAAACTCCCATTGGATTGGGTAATCGACAATAGTATTGTAATTGTCCTTGTTAAGGGCATTTAAAATCCAAAAAGTGGTAGCTGCAAGGATGCAGAGAACTACCACTTTTAGATTTGAGAGCTTTTTTGAAGAAATCCTCCAAGAGGAGTTTTTTTGTTCAGGCAAGGCTTCTTTATTTGGTTGGGCTTGTCTTTTTGGAGAAATCCAGAGAGATGGCTGATTTTTCTATTTTGACTTTCAGGCCTCTATCCAGTTCCAGCTGGACAGTATCCCCATCTACGCTGTACACTTTACCGTGTATCCCGCCGATGGTGACCACGTCGTCTCCTTTTTTGATTTCTTCGATAAACTTCTTGGTTTCTTTCTGCTTTTTCTGCTGAGGTCTGATCATGAAGAAGTACATGATCAAGATAATCGAGCCAAACAGAAATACCTGTCCAAGAATCCCGCCTCCGCCTACAGCGGCTTGGGCCAATACGGTGTTAATCATAGTTTATCTCTTCAATGGTCCTGCAGGTGCAGCAGCGCCAGCTAGTTTAGGAGTGACACTACCCTTCATTCTTAGACGAGTCACGGTAGGGTTGGTATTTGCTTGAATAGTCACTGTAGGAGCTTGAGCACCTGATTTTGCAGCAGAGTTGAATACTACTTTCACAAATCCTTGCTCTCCTGGCTGAACAGGTGTTTTGGTCCAATCAGGGCTGGTACAACCGCAAGATGCCGTGATGTTGGAAATGACCAAAGGAGCTTGACCATTGTTGGTAAAGTTGAATAGGTGCTCAACTACTTGTCCTTCGTTGATTGTACCGAAGTCATACTCCATCTCAGCAAACTGGAAGCCTCCCAAGCTGCTTGGATCAGCTTCAGTTGTGGTTTGTGCATTGACAGGATTAACTGCGGTGTTTGCACCTTCCAAAGCTGCAATTTTGTCTTCCAAAGCTTTGATTTTTTCAGCTTGGTCGTCACCTTTTTGGGAGCAAGAAACCATCATGACTGCCGCCAATGCGACAGCGCTCAATAGATTGATTTTCATATTAGTTTTTACCTTGGTTTATTTGATCGATTAATTTATTCACATCATTAAGCAGATTTTCAGCCTTGTTTTTGGCTTCAGAAATCACTCGCTTTCCTTCTGATTTGGCTTCGTTGAGATGAAGTTCTTTTCCATCTACCAGCTCACTGATCAGGTCTTCAAGCTCTTTTTTGTATTTGGACAGTTTAAAAGACAGTTTGTCTCTGGTGTTTGCGCCAGTATCTGGGGCAAAAAGAATTCCTAGTGCGGCACCCACTCCTGCGCCGACGACAAATGCTAATAAGGTGTTTGTGCTTTTGCTCATGGTAAAGTTATTTATTGTCCAAAAGTCCTCGTCCGCTTTTACGAATTTGGCCGCTGTCAGTTAGTTCTTTTGCCAAAACATCCAATAATCCGTTTACAAATTGCTTGCTTTTGGGTGTACTGTATGTTTTTGAAATGTCAATGTATTCATTGATAGTTACTTTCACGGGAATGCTTGGAAAATTTTTCATTTCGGCAAGCGCCATGGAAATGATTACTTTGTCTGTAAAGGCGAGACGTTCAATATCCCAGTTTTTGGTTTTTTGAGCGATAAGTGCCTTACTGGCTGAATCATTTTCGATGGTGAAGTTAAAGATATTTTGAAAAAACTCTTTGTCTTCATCCCAATTGATCGCGATTTCGGGTACTGGATCTGCTTCCGGCTCTGTAGCTGCGTTCTTTAAGACCTTAGAAGAAAGACTTCGCACAATAGATTTGTTTTCAGTCCAGTTGAGATCTTTTTCTGAGAAATAATTGAGGATCACCTCATTTTTGAAGATGATCTTCTTCAATAGGTTATCTGCTGCCTCAAAGTCCTGCTCCAAACTTGGCTCAGCAATCTTAAGATACTCTTGGTAAGTCTCAGAGGGCTTGATGTAATCTCTGAACCACTCCCGAATTTCTAATTCCAAATCATCCAAATGCACGTTGTTTCTGGCAATTGCAGCACGATAGCTTTGGGATTCCTTGATTTTCAGGAGGACTTTGTTTTGAGCCAGGTTTAGCTCATTTCCGAAGGCTATAGGCTGATCACCAGCCAGTTTTTTCTTTTTCTCAAGATCCTTTTCGATATGCTTCGCAAAAGCCAAAAGTAGTTCAATGGCAGTCAAAAAAAGTTGGGGGATTCGCTCTGCTGAGGCAATCATATTTTTCAACAAAAATTGTCTGTCCTTTTCATTGGCGGCATTAAACTGCTTCAGGGCCTCTAAGACAACTTTCTTGATTTTTGCATTTGAGTTGGAGGATCTCAGTAGCTGATCACTTTCCAGATTTTGGTCAAAAAGGCGTACAGCCTCCTCCGCTTCTCTGTTTAAGGCGGCTTTATCCTGAACCTCCATGCTGTTGAGGTCAGGCAGGAAAGACTCCCTTATGAAGTCTTTGGCCAGGTTAAGGTTTGATCCTTTGCATTGTTCATAGGCATAAAGGTTTTGAAATGCCTTGACCCTGAGGATTCTTCTGTTTAGCATAAATTCATTTAAGAGCTGCAAATATAGGGAATAAGAATGGGCTTAGCCCCATTTTGAAAAGGACAAAAAAAACACCGAAAGGGGACTCTCGGTGGTTTTTTTGTGAATTTCAAGTAGTTTTTAGTAAGGCAATTTTACCCTTCCGATTGCTTCGATTCTTGCCTTGGCAGCCTCGATTGCAGCCTGTTGAGCTGGGATGTTTTCCTTTTCAGACTTGTCCAGAATGGTGAGACAGGTGTTGTATATTTTCTCTGTTTGAGCAAAGACAGTTTCCTCATGGTAGTCACCATAATACTCTGCGCCCACATTGATCACGCCTCCTGCATTGATTAGGAAGTCAGGCGCATAAATGATTCCCTTTTCCATCAAAATCTTCCCATGTTTGGCCTCATCCTTCAGCTGATTGTTTGCTCCACCGGCAATCACAGCACATTTAAGTCTGTCGATCGTCTGGTCATTGATGGTAGCACCCAGTGCACATGGTGCATAAATGTCCATTGGCAGGTCATAGATGACATTTGAATCCACTACAGTGGCTCCTGTCGAATTGGCGACTTCGCGAAGTTTGTCTTCGAAAATATCAGTGATGAGAATTTCGGCACCTTCTTTGACCAAATAATTGATCAGGTATTTGCCAACTTGACCAACACCTTGAACTCCGATCTTTTTGCCTGCTAGTGAATCCGATCCAAAAGCTTTTTTAGCAGCAGCTTTCATGCCCATGTACACACCAAAGGCTGTGACAGGAGACGGGTCACCTGCTCCTCCTTTGATTTGAGGCAATCCAGTCACATGACGTGTTTCCATGGAAATGTATTCCATGTCAGAGGTCTTCATGTTCACATCTTCCGCTGTGACATATCTCCCTCCGAGGCTCTCTACAAATCGTCCAAATCTCCTGAGAAACGCTTCACTTTTCAATTTTGGATCTCCGATGATTACTGCTTTTCCTCCACCAAGATTAAGTCCGGCTAGGGAATTTTTGAAGGTCATCCCTCTGGAAAGACGAAGTACGTCTGTGATGGCTTCTTCTTCCGAAGCATAAGGCCACATACGAGTGCCTCCAAGAGCCGGGCCTAGTACGGTATTATGAATTCCAATCAACGCCTTAAGACCCGTTGCCTGGTCTTGACAGATCACCAACTGTTCGTGATCCATTGTTGTGATTTGTCCAAAAATTGAGCCCTCTCGAACAGTTTCGGTTGCATTAATCTCTAACATGTGAACTTACCTTTTTAGATTATGTTATATTTGGGTCTTGCCTGACTTGAGGCTGATACAAAATTAAATACTTTTATCAGCCCTCAAAGTTTCCCTGTCAAAAGTTTCTGCAAGTTTATCCTACATTTTAAAGTTTTTATTTGGTGAAGCCACTTTGGAGAATCAATAAGTATTTATACAAATACAAGGGTTTATTGCTTTTGGGGATACTGTTTACTGTGATCTCCAACATCTTCGTAATTATTCCAGCCCAATTAGTCCGAATCGCAATAGATTATGTCGTGGAGAGTTTCTCTCTTTATAGGCCTTTGACTAAGGGAGGAATGGGTGAAATTGCTAGGGAAAATTTTCTGGATTTCGTCTTTGTTTTTGGGATCCTGATCCTTGTAATGGCTTTGTTGAGAGGCTTTTTTCTCTTTCTCATCAGACAGACTATTATCATCATGTCCCGTTATGTGGAATATGACATGAAGAATGAGATTTTTGAGCATTACCAAAATCTCCCGCTGAGTTTTTATCGAAAAAATAGTACTGGCGATCTCATGGCAAGGATTTCTGAGGACGTCAGCCGAGTAAGAATGTACCTTGGGCCTGCGATTATGTACGGACTAAATTTGCTCATTCTGTTTCCTCTGGTCATTTCTTACATGATATCTGTCAATGCAGAATTGACACTTTATTCGCTGCTGCCACTGCCTGTGCTCTCACTGAGCATCTACTTTGTCAATAACCTAATCAATGAGCGCTCTGAAAAGATCCAGAAAAGCCTCTCTAGCCTCAGCACCTTTGTTCAGGAAGCCTTTTCAGGTATTAGAGTTCTAAAGGCCTTTGTCAGGGAGGAAGATTCTGCAAGGCAATTTGCCGAAGCGAGTGAAGAATACAAGCATAAATCCATCGAACTCACCAAGGTCAATGCCTTGTTTTTTCCCCTCATCATGGCCTTGGTCGGGATTTCCACGATCATCACCGTGTATGCAGGAGGAATGAAAGTTATTCAGGGCGAAATTGGATATGGAGTCATTGCCGAATTTATACTTTACGTCAATATTTTGACTTGGCCAGTGACTTCACTTGGATGGGTGACGAGTATTGTCCAACGGGCAGCAGCATCACAGACGCGAATCAATGAATTTTTGGATATCCAAAATGACATCTTAAGCGAGGAAAACTTGGAAGTCGAACTAGATGGAGATATTGAAGTAAAGAATCTTTCCTTCGTGTATCCTGATTCTGGCATTAAAGCCTTGAATGATGTTTCTTTCCACATCAGGGCAGGTCAGACCTTGGGAATAATCGGGACCACCGGTTCAGGAAAATCAACTATTGCCAATCTTCTCCTGAGAATGTATGACCCTACTGCAGGCGAAATTCTACTTGATGGGAAAACTATTCAGCGCTATTCGATCTCTAGCCTGCGAAAGCAAATGGGCTTTGTGCCACAGGATGTTTTCCTGTTTTCCGATACGATTGCCAACAATATCGCTTTTGGTTTGGACCATCCGGATATGGCTTTGATTGAAAAAGCTGCCAAAGATGCGGATGTCTATCAAAACATCATTGATTTTCCGAAGGGATTCGAAACTATGCTTGGGGAGCGAGGCATCACGCTATCGGGTGGACAGAAGCAACGCGTTTCCATCGCCAGGGCCATCGCCAAAGAACCAAAGATTATGATTTTGGATGATTGTCTATCTGCGGTCGATACCAAAACAGAAAATGCGATCTTAACTGCTTTGAAGAAAATAATGGAAAATCGAACTTCAATTATTATCTCTCACCGCGTCTCTTCAGCGAAGCTTGCAGATCAGATTATCGTACTGGATGAAGGAAGGATCATCGAGCAGGGTACCCATGAGACCTTGATGGCTAAAAAAGGGGTTTATGCTGACCTCTTCGAAAAGCAGACTAATTCAGGAGAGCCGATAGAAGGTTGATTTCCAAGCATCTTTTAGATGAGGAATTGGTACCTTGTTGATTCAACTAGAGATCCATTGGCCATGTCTGACAGAAAAACATCCACGCAGGAATTAGAAGAGTTACTCCAAGAACTTGGTCTGAAGATCGAGGAACTTCTGAAAAAAGGTGCCGAGGCAGGTTCCGAACTAAAGGAAGAGTTGGAGAAGAAAGTTAGCGATCTCAAAGAGAATAAGACTACTCTGGAAGCTGAACTTCAAAAAGCCAAAGAGATCCTCGAACGAGAATATCATGAACAAAAGAAGCGACTCGAACCTAGGTTGGAGGACTCCAAAGTACTTTTCAAGGATGGATTAGGCCAGCTGATTGAAGG
>CALRRX020000075.1:0-9455 GCA_943370675.1 Reyranella massiliensis 521
ATTTTCGCAGGTTTCTTGAAGTTATTGATGCCATTGATCGTGGTTATCCCTGGTATCGCGGCTTTGGTCATTGTCAACAAAGGAATGGATGTTTCATTCATCGAGTCCATGAAAGATCCGGTGACGGGCCTTATCAAATCTGACCGTGCTTATCCAACCTTGCTTCAGGTGCTTCCTGCAGGTCTTAAAGGACTTGCTTTCGCAGCATTGACGGCTGCGATCGTTTCTTCACTTGCCTCAATGGCTAACAGTACCTCGACCATTTTCACCATGGATATTTATTCCAAGTATTTCGGTAAAGATGCATCAGAGGCCAAGCAAGTGAAAGTTGGTCGAATTACTGCCATCGTAGCTTTTGTAATCGCAGCGATTGTTGCACCTGCGTTGGGTCAGCTGGATCAGGCATTCCAGTTTATTCAGGAGTACACCGGATTTATCAGCCCAGGAGTATTTGCCATTTTCTTCTTTGGAGTATTCTGGAAAAAGACTACTTCTAATGCCGCTTTAGTAGGAGCTTCGTTGAGTATTCCCCTTTCGGTCGTATTGAAAATTGTCTTCCCGGCCTTGCCTTTCATCGATCGAATGGGTTATGTTTTCTTGATTTTGGCAGCTTTGATGGTCATTATTTCTTTGGTAGAAGGAAAAGGGAAAGACCATCCAAAAAGTATCGAGGTCAATGCGGATCTATTTAAAACTAGTACTGGATTTAAGATTGGTGCAATCTTGATTGCTGGTATCATTGCAGCACTTTACACGATTTTCTGGTAAAATGAGAAAGTTATTATTAGGCTTAGATATCGGGAGTTCATCTGTTAAGGCTTCTCTTTTGGATGCCGATACAGGTAAATCCATTGTTTCAAAGGCATTTCCTGAGGAGGAAATGCCTATCAATTCTCCTGAGACCGGATGGGCAGAGCAAGACCCTGAGATGTGGTGGAAGTATGTGAAAGAGTGTATTTCCTTTGTTCAGAAAAAGGCAGAAGTCAAAAAAGGCGAACTCAAAGCCATTGGCATTGCCTATCAAATGCATGGATTAGTCTGTGTGGATAAGGACCAAAAAGTCCTTCGCCCTTCCATCATCTGGTGCGATAGCCGTGCGGTTTCGATTGGTGAAAAAGCATTTTCCAAGTTAGGCGCTGACTATTGCCTTCCTAATTTGCTTAACTCTCCGGGCAATTTTACAGCTTCCAAGCTTCGTTGGGTGATTGAAAATCAACCTGAAGTCGCTGCAAAAATCCATAAGATCATGCTCCCTGGAGACTTCATTGCGATGAAGTTGACTGGTGAAATCATGACTTCGGAGACAGGTTTGTCGGAAGGGATTTTCTGGGATTTCAAGCAAAATGGGTTGAGTGAAAAGCTCCTCTCTGCCATGGGAATTGCCAAAGAGTGGATTCCTGAAGTGGTCCCTTCTTTTTCTGTGCAGGGAAAAGTCTCTTCAGCGGCTGAACAAGAAACAGGTATTGAATCAGGTGTTCCAATTGCCTACCGGGCAGGAGATCAGCCTAACAATGCGTTTTCTCTACAAGTACTCAAACCAGGTGAACTAGCCACGACTGCAGGAACATCCGGTACGGTGTACGGTGTATGCGATGCTCCGCTTTATGATCCTGATTCCCGAGTCAACACTTTTGTGCATGTCAACCACTCACAGAAAAAACCTTCCTACGGTGTGTTACTTTGCGTAAATGGCACTGGAATTCTGAATTCCTGGCTGAAAAAAGTCATGGGAGGTTCAAGGATATCTTACGAAGAAATGAATACCCTAGGCAATAGCGCTCCGATCGGATCTGAAGGTTTGACATTTATTCCTTTTGGAAATGGGGTGGAGCGGATCATGAAAAATAAACCAGTAGGTGCTCATTTACTCGGTTTGGATCTGCTCAAGCATGACAAAAAGCATGTGGTCAGATCAGCTCAGGAAGGGATCGTGTCAGCATTGACGTACGGATTCAGAATCATGAAAGACATGGGAATGAACCTCCAAATAGTAAAAGCCGGTCATGCTAACATGTTTTTGAGCCCGCTTTTCCGAAAGACGTTTGTCCATATGAACAGAGTAAATCTGGAGCTGTACAACACGGACGGAGCACAAGGAGCTGCAAGAGGTGCTGGAATTGGAGCTGGGATTTTCGAAAGCGAATCTCAAGCATTTCATGGTCTGGAATTACTAGAGACTATGGAGCCAAATACCAACTTCTATGAAGTTTACGAAGAAGTATATGCCAACTGGGAAAGACGTCTAAGTGAACTAGTAAAAAACCGAGTGGATTAACACAACCTTAAAATCGTAAAGGCAAAACCTATTTTCCTATTTTATAAAACCCAAAAAGACTATGTCAAAGACTTATTTTCCAAACATCGGTAAAATCCAATTTGAAGGAAGAGAAAGCGACAATCCGCTTGCATTCCGTTTTTATGATGAAAACCGTGTGATAGCAGGAAAGACCATGAAGGAGCACTTCAAGTTTGCCATCGCTTACTGGCATTCCTTCTGTGGCACCGGAGGAGATCCATTCGGACCAGGTACCATTGTGCATCCTTGGGATGCAGCGGCTGATCCAATCCAGCGTGCAAAGGATAAAATGGATGCTGCTTTTGAATTCATTACCAAAATCGGGGTGGATTACTATTGCTTTCACGACATCGACTTGATCGATGAAGGCTCAAGTCTGGCTGAATACGAAAAGCGTATGCAGATCATCACGGATTATGCTGCTCAACATCAAAAAGCTTCAGGAGTAAAGTTGCTTTGGGGTACGGCAAACGTATTCAGCAATCCGCGCTACATGAACGGCGCCTCTACCAATCCGAACTTTGACGTATTAGCATTTGCAGGGACTCAAGTGAAAAATGCATTGGATGCGACAATCAAGCTTGGTGGTGAAAATTACGTGTTCTGGGGAGGTCGTGAGGGCTACATGTCCTTACTCAATACCGACATGAAGCGTGAAAAAGAGCACCTTGCCAGATTCTTGACCATGGCTAGAGACTATGCTAGAAAGAACGGTTTCAAAGGTACTTTCTTCATCGAACCAAAGCCAATGGAGCCTACCAAGCATCAGTATGACTATGATTCTGAGACCGTTATAGGCTTCCTTCGTCATTTTGGCTTGGACAAGGACTTCAAACTGACCATCGAAGTAAACCATGCAACGTTGGCTGGACACACTTTCCAGCACGAGCTGCAAGTAGCTGCAGACACTGGCATGCTAGGATCGATCGATGCCAACCGAGGTGATTACCAAAATGGCTGGGATACGGATCAGTTTGCTTTGAACCTGCAAGAGCTTGCAGAATCCATGTTGGTGATTCTTGCTGCAGGTGGTTTGCAAGGCGGCGGTGTCAACTTTGATGCGAAAGTGAGACGAAATTCTACAGACATGGATGATCTGTTCTTAGCCCACATCGGAAGTATGGATGCTTTTGCAAGAGGGTTGATCATTGCAGCAGATATCATGGAAAAGTCCGATTACCTAGAGCGTAGAAAGAACCGCTATGCAAGTTTCGATTCCGGAAAAGGAAAAGCTTTCGAAGAAGGCAAGTTGACCTTGGAAGATCTAAGAACCTATGCTTTTGAAGTAGGTGAACCTACCCAATTCAGCGGAAAGCAGGAGTATTTTGAAAATTTGATTAATCGATTCATTTAATCGAACTTGAAGGGAGGCAAAAGCCTCCCTTTTTCATTCAATCCATTTACTATGAAAAGAATACTCAGCATTCTTGCTTTCGTGGCCTTTCTATGGAGTTGTGAAGTTCCTATCCCTCAATCCCAAGTCAGCTTTCCCAAGTTGATTTCAGATGGGATGGTTTTGCAAAGAGATCAGCCGATTCAGATATGGGGGAAAGGGATCCCGGATGAAAAAGTCAGGGTTTCCTTGGCTGGGGCAGTGGGAAGCACCAAGGTGTTGGAAGACAGTACTTGGAAGGTACAATTGCCACCATTGCTCGCAGGTGGTCCTTATGATCTGGAGGTCAACCTGCAAAAAGTAAAAGATGTCTACCTCGGGGATGTGTGGGTGGCAGGTGGTCAATCTAATATGGAATGGGCACTCAAGGCTGGAGTAATCGGTAGAGAGGAAGAGTTTGCCAATGCAGACTTTCCTCAGATTCGTTTTTTTAAAGTAGCCCAAGATTACAGCGCCGAAGAAAAGTCTGATGTCAAAAGTGGAAGTTGGAAAATAGCCAATTCGGAAAATTTACCTGATTTCTCCGCCGTGGCTTGGTTTTTTGCCAAGAAAAATCACCTGGAAAAAAATGTCCCTGTAGGAATCATCGAATCCAATTGGGGTGGTACTCCCGCTGAAGGCTGGACTGAAGTCAAAGTTTTGGCGGGGATAGAAGATCGATCCTATACGGTTGAATCAAAAGAAATCGAGGCAAATCAAGCCAAATGGAGAGATATTTTGACAGAAAACGAAAAGCGACGAGAAATGAGAGATCTGCTGGTTCGTCGTCCGGATTCGCTCATGGCAGGGGAAGTGGCTGCTTTAACTTATCCTGAACCTGGATGGAAAAGCATCTCATTACCCACTTCAAATCCGCTCGAGCATATCGCTTGGGCTAGAAAAAAATTTAACCTTTCCTCCAAAGCACCTGTTTCGCTTACACTTTCTAGAGTGGAGCAAATGGCTTTCATCTACCTCAATGGGGTCCAGATTCATTACAAAGACTGGGGCTCACCCATGCCGGTCATTGAACTTCCTGAGGATTTGATCAAAGTGGGACAAAACGTCCTGACCGTGAGAGCGATCAATACTTGGGACAACCGTCCAGTGATCGGGTCATCAGGTGAAATGTACCTCACTCAAAGCGGAAAGAAAATCAATTTGGAAGGTGCTTGGACTTATTCCAATGATGTGGTGGAACCTCAACTCCCCAAAGTAGAGTATTTGAATTGGAAGCCGGGCTTCATGTTTAATGCCATGATTGCGCCGCTAACTAGCTACGCTGTCAAAGGAGTGATCTGGTACCAGGGAGAAAGCAATGCAGGACGGCCGGATGAATACCGAGAACTGTTTGGTGCGATGATTAACAACTGGAGAACGAGATGGGGACAAGAGGAAATGCCTTTTCTATTCGTCCAACTTGCCAATTTCATGGAAAGAAAGGAATTGCAACCCGACAGCAATTGGGCTTTGTTAAGAGAGGCTCAAACCAAGACTCTGGAGCTCCCAAAAACAGGAATGGCTACTATAATAGACATTGGTGAAGCTGAGGATATTCATCCCCGAAATAAAAAAGATGTGGGTGAACGCCTTTGGCTACAAGCTCGAAAAGTTGCATTTGACGAGGATGTGTTGGCTTCTGGACCAGTATTCAAAGAAGTAAAGCGTGAAGGAAATCAACTGATCCTGACTTTTGGCGAAGTAGGAGATGGGCTGAAGATGAGTGGCGGTGACTCCGTTGCCGGCTTTATCATTGAAGATGCCGAAGGTCAATTTGAAATTGCGGAAGGTTCGCTATCTGGTTTGGATCAGGTGACTTTGGTAATTCCTGAAGGATTTACACCCGTAGGAATCCGCTATGCCTGGGCAGACAATCCTGAAGTGAATCTTACCAATTCGATTAGTTTACCTGCAGTGCCGTTTCGAACTTCTTTTTGAGTAGGAATTGAAAGAAAATAACAAAGCCGGAGTAGGTAACTGCTCCGGCTTTTTCTTTTAGGTAGATTTTATGGGTTTAGAATCACAATTCTCAAAATCCAATGATTTACTTTCTTCGAGGGGTTACTCCTGAAAAAGTGAGTCCGATCGCGTTGGCACCATACGAAACGCCAAATTCGTCCTCATAAGTAAGAATGGTATAGGACAGTCCAATTCCTTTGTAAGCCACTTCAATCACTGGCCCTGCAGGACTGGTAAGGCTAAAATTTCTACCTACTCCATCTGCATTGAATCGGATAGCCTGATGGCTTACAATTCCAGCTCCGATTCTCCAGTCGTCTTTAATAACCCAGTTGGCAGTGAAAATCATTGGGATTCGAGTCAGTCGAATGTGTGCATTATCCGCTGCGGTGGTCACATATTTAACCCCAATGCTTCCTCGAAGACGGAACTGCTCATTTTTGAGCATGCTCAATTCGCCACCCACACCAACTGAAATTCCCTGGCCGGCATTTACCTTTTGAGAATCTCCATTGGTAAAGGCAACTGTGGCTACTGGGTCACCACCTAGCTCGAGTGCACCATTGATAAGCAATCGTAGCTTTGGGGTGCCTTTTACTTCTTGAGCATAAGAAGTGGAGAAAAAGCAAAAGGAAGTTGCGATGGAAAGGAACGCGATTTTGAGTAGTTGTTTTCTCATTTGAGTGTTTGTTTGTTTCTAAAGGATTGGGATAAAGATTTGTGATAAAGGCAAATGGTTTATTCTAGGAAAAAGTTTTGTCTTTTCTTTTATGATGGCCACAAGCATTAACTTTCCTTTTTACAGAAGGAAGGAGTGCAAAGAAGTTGGGTTCAAGTAGATCAGTCTTTTTGAATTTCTTTCAGCAATTCATTGGCTTTGGCCATTTCCTCTACACGTTCCTGAAAAGCGGCTCGGGCAGGGACTTTGGCTACATTTTCAAGAAAATCGATGGTGCTGAATAACACGGTCTGCCAATCTTTGGAAGTGATCGAAGAAGCGATGACATGGTCTGCTGTGCCAGGAAATGCCATTTCCTTTTTCAATTCAGGCGCAGTTCCAAGCTGGCCGTACATTTCAAGCATTTTAGGGACCGATACCACAAAGTCCTGTTCCTGTTCACTTTTATAATAGTATCCTAAAAAGACAGGCTGATTTACTTTTTCAAAAGTCTCCTTATTCATGTTGCTGTACATCAATTTAGCTAAGCTTTCGTAGCCGTTGATATGTTGCACTTCAGACCAAAACTGACCTTTTTCTCCAGTACGTTTCATGTCCATAGACCCGTTTTCGGTCATGGTTTTTTCCATGATTAATTTGGTCCAAGGCTTGAAAAACGCCTCCAATCTGCCTCCTGCATCCCTGATGGCGGGAGAGTAAAGCACTACCGCTTTGATATTCGGCTGCTGACTAGCCAAAAGTAACGTAAGAGCTCCTCCCATAGAAGTGCCAACAACGATCACTGAATCTCCCAGGCTTTTCCCGATTTGATAGGCTTCACCTGCACCATCTGCCAGTTTTTGAGCTGTCATGTATTCCATTCCATTTGGCCGACGGATGCCATGTTCAGGAAGTCTGGTCACAAAGACATTGGCTCCAAAATGCTCTCCCAAAAACCGGTGAACCGGATCACCCTCCATTGGTCCTGCCCCAAAACCATGAATGTAAACAATAGAATAGGCTGTCTTTTGCTTACTGCTATCTGCCCACTGGATGTAGGCTTCATTTCCTGGTTTTAGCCCTTTGACAGTGTCCTCTCGCTGTTTAAGATAGGCTTCGAGTTCATCGAGTTGGGTAGGAACTTCTGGAAATTCAATGGTAAGTTTTTCTTCAGATACTTTGGGGCCAAGCATATATAGGATGGCCAAAATCATGGCTGAGGCAAAAAGCCCCAAGAAAATTTTTCTAAGCATGGGTTCAATTGGGTGTCAAATAAGGAGAGGTAGCGTCCAAAAAGGCGCTTGAACCGTCCTTGAAGAATACAAATATTCTGCTTTTTAGCTGAGAAATGGTGGTGGGCTTCAGAGTTAATTTTGCTCCAAAGTAAACGCTGACCTGATCAAAGGTCTTTAATTGGGCAATGTTTTTTCCATCGGGTGAAAGTAGTGCATAGGAAATATCAGTGCCTACAGGAAGTCCGGCAAAAGGTGATGTCAGGATAACCGCAAGGTTGGAGATGTTTTCGATGCGGAAGGTTTCTTCGCATACCAGAGGATAAGCAGGACTTGATTCAGTTTGCAAAGGATTTTCGATCAGTTTGAGGTCAAGTTGGAAATTGTATCCAAATTCGGAAAATGGTACCGTGTCTGAGGCAGTTGCGTATCGCTGATTTTTGTAAGGGCTGAAAAACACCTGTTTGATCCCAATGGCATTGGCAGGCTTAGGAGAGGGGCAGCGATTGTAGGGGTCTTCGTCCACTTGGATGCAAGAATGGAAGATTACACTAGCAAAAAGTAGAGAAAGCAGCTGAATGCTTCCATTTTTCCATCTTCCCAATTTCCCGATTTTCAGCATGCTTAAAGGTAAAAAAGCAGCGTAAATTCTTCCAGTAAGTTTCAGTTTTCCTTTTCAAAATTTCAGTGTAGCAGCATTGTCGTTTTTATCGTTTTATTTTAGCATCGATAAAACTAAACCCTCTATGAAAAAAGCATTGCTCCTTTTCCTTTTGTCCTTTTCGGTTTTTGGATTAAAAGCCCAAGAATCCGTGACTCCTTATCGTTCGGTTTTCTTAGAATTGGGAGGTGCCGGTATGGCCTACAGTTTCAATTACGATTTTCGATTTGATAAAACCCGAATGGATTCATGGGGTATGCGTGTCGGTGCAGGTGGCTATGGGAGAGAAGGAGATTCGTTTTTTTCACTGCCTGTCATGGTCAACCGGCTTTATGGCAAAGGTCCTCATTACTTCGAGTTAGGAGCAGGCCTTACTTTTTTTGCGTTCAATAATCAGCGCTACACCTATTGTACTTCTGGCTATGTCGATGCCAATGGGATGTATGTCTGTACCAGCAATTCTTCCGAAGAATATCCTTACGAATTTATCCTGCCAGTGGATGGTTCGCCAAGTATGATGGGTACGATGAACTTTGGCTACCGCAAAATCCCTGTGGATGGGGGCTTTACTTGGAGGGTCAATCTTACTCCGATCTTCAACAACAACGGCTTTTGGCCCCTGTTTGCCGGATTTGGATTCGGATATGCTTTTTAAGCTTAGCAAAAACTCGACTCATATCGGACAAAACCTGTACGTAGCCGTACAGGTTTTTTTATTTCAAGATCTTTTGATTCAGTGAGTTAGAAAAAAAGTAAAAATTAATTTCTCCTAATTTTTTTTACCCCATGCAACCTCGGTTTTTAGGCTTTTTGGAGGTAATCTGTTCGGTCGCGTGACAAGTGGACAGGGCTTTTCCCAAAAGTGGTCAAAAAATGCCTTCAGTTTAGATTAAATGAAAGTTAACATTCTGGTTAAATCGATCCGATTTTGATCCTTTTATTCCGGTTTTTACGCCTTTCATTTTTCTGGTTATGGCATGTTGGTATGTGCTTAGCAAGAAGCTCTGCACAACACTAAACCAACAAATCATTATGAAAACCTTATTCACTTTCGCTCTTGCAGGTACCTTATCATTGAGCAGCCTTGCAGCAAATGCTTCCGACGACTTGATGGCGCTATCAGACGTCAAAGCAAAATTTAAAACCGTAAACGTGCTTCTTAAAGGTGGAGTCGGCCAAGCCAAAGTATCCATTATGGATCAAAACGGGAAAAAACTTCACCAGCGCAAGGTCAAAGTAGGAGAGAAGGATTTAATCATTCCTTATAATTTGGATTT
>CALRRX020000076.1:0-9434 GCA_943370675.1 Reyranella massiliensis 521
TAAGAATCACCGGAATGGCAAGTGCGTGTTTGGGAGAAAAATTCGGCAGAATTTGTGTCACAAATACACAACTTGCAAGGAACACGCAAAAGGTTCCTCAACACTTTTATTCATCTTCACATGCTGGAAAAAGCAAGATCAATTCTTCGACAACCCTCAAGGCCATCGTTTCGCCACTACCGGGAAAAGGTCTCAAAATTTTTGGCTTAAGATTAAATGTGGCTCACTGATTAAAATAGGAGCAATCCTCAGATTAAGAGAAAAAGGATATCGAAATATTCCTATATCGGTATAGTCCTATATATAGCTATACAGATATACAGAAAACCATTAATCACCTTTCAAAATACATTTGTAAGTATATATTTGTTATGAGTGATCTGCAGTAGATCGGCAAAAGGGAAAAGGACAATATCCTATTTCACTGACTGTATTTGCTGATGGTGGCCCTGAGTTCAAGAAATCAAAGAATGAAGAGGCCAAGCAGAGCGGCTCAACTGAGCAATCCAAATAGGCCTTAGGATAATTCCTTTGAATATATCCATTTATAAAAATATATGGTTTTGCTATATTTTGGAAAAAATCTATCGTTTTAAAACCCGAATATTTCAGATATGACTGAAAATCAACGCCTAAAAATGATCAGAAAATTCTTAAAAGAAACCCAAGCAGACTTCGGGGCTTCTTTGGGGTTGACTCAGGCTGGATATTCTGACATAGAACGAGGCAAGAACAGTGTGTCGGGAAAAATCAAGATCCATCTCAAAAGGGAACACAATATCAATCTCCGATGGCTAGAGACAGGAGAAGGTGAAATGTTTACTGCTACCATCGAGGATCGTGAAATGGATTCGGACAAACTGGGCAGTGAGCAACACTTCTTTGAGCGGCTCCAATCTGAAATCGAGAGACTTCAAAATGAGGTGAAACGACTCTCTGCTGAAAATAACTCATACAGCGAATTGGTAAGATCGAAGAACCTGATCATCGAGAACTTGGAGTCAAGAATCCATCAAAAGTAAATACATTTTTATATAAATACTTTTTTATGGAAACACATTTTCATATCTTTAGTTAAACCAACTGAGTTATGAAGACTATCTCCATCATGAATCACAAGGGAGGAACGGGTAAAACCACCTCCTCCATAAACATCGGTGCTGGACTTGCCAAAAAAGGCCTCAAAGTTTTGTTATTGGATATCGATTCCCAGGCAAATCTGACTGAGGGATTGGGAAAAGGGGATCCGGAATTATCTGTTTATGATTCCATACGAGAGAATAAAAAGTTACCGATCCTAAATGTCTCCGAAAACCTAGACTTGGTCCCCTCATCGATTGATCTATTGGGCGCTGAAATGGAGATCGTATCCAAAATTGGCCGAGAACAAATCCTCCATAAACTCCTAAAACCAATCCGCTCAGAATACGACTACATCATCATTGACTGCCCTCCTTCTGTTGGGCTATTGACCGTCAATGCCATGGTAGCGAGTGATACGATTCTGCTACCTCTACAAGGGGAGTATTTTGCCTACAAAGGAGTGGACCGGCTCCTGGGAATAGTAAATGAGGTTCGGGACAACTTAAACGATAAATTGGAAATCGGAGGAGTGTTCATTACCCAAATCAACCCAAACCGAATCTTGACCAAAACCATTGTGGAGAAACTTACTGAAGATCTCCAGGATAAAGTGTTCGATACCAAAATCCGGATCAATGTTGCCTTGGCTGAAGCCCAGCTCCAAGGCCAAACCATTTTCGATTATGCTCCCGACTCCAATGGGGCAAAAGATTATGCAATGCTAGTCGATGAAATTCTAAACCGATTAAACTGAGCAACACATGGCTAAGAAGCTAAATGACCCGAGCAAGGGCAATAAAAACCTTGGAACCAAGCAGCGAGGAATCGGAGTGCTGATCAATCCCGAACCAGAAATCCAACAAAAAGAAAAAGTATCAAGCAAAGAATTCGACACTGAAGATGTGAAAATCTATTCCCTACGGATTCCTACCGCCATGTTTGATAAACTCAAGTATGAAATCGGCCGAGAGACCAAGGCTTCCATGCGGGATATGATTTTGAAGGCGGTGGCGGAGTATTATGGGATTTAGGATGGTGTCGCCAAGTACTCACTATTAAACCCTAATTATCCAGGTCGTGCAGTTTAAAAGTCCTCCATGAAGCCCGATTTGATTGTAATTGATAGTTTCAATTTTTCTTTCCGGGAAAATCTCTCTGAACTTATCATAAACTTCCTGGTCCTTATTATTCTTAACTTCGAAAACCGGTAGTATAATAAGCTCACCGATTTCGAGGTAGTTAACATAGCAACCTATTGCATGGTCAGGATGATTTTTTTCAATGTGATCGAGAAATGGAATGTCGATATAATCAATTCCCTTTTCTTTTAAAATCTTCCCTATTCCAATACTCCAATATTTATATTCTTGCTGCCGATCATTACCCAATAAAGTATTTCGATCAATAAATCGAACCATTCCGTCTGCATGACCTGTAAAATCAGACTTTATCTGTGGAATAACAATTATCTCAACTTCAAGAAGTTTTTCAATTTCAGCAATCAGTTTGTTTCTACTTGAGTATTGGGGATTCTCGTCAAAAACTCGGTCAGTGATAATTGCCCTGTCTGACCAATTCACAACATTGCCCCCGTCAAGATTGATTTTGGAAAATTGAGGCTTGATGTTATTGGCTTTACAAACTTCTAAAGTATCGGATTGAAGTTCTAAGTTGTTCTTTAAATAAGATGGTTCATATCGGAATTGGACGAATTTCCCCTTTTCAGTTTGAATTGGCATATAGTCCCTGCACCAAATGTCATTTGTGCATTTTAAAAAGTCATATCTAATTGAATGTTTTTCTAATTGGTCAGTTAAGGCCTTACAGGTCATTTTAAACCGCTCGTCAGACTTTAGCCTTTCAGAAAAATAAACTGAATTTGCTTCTTTACCTGTTATCATTCAGTATTTCAAATTGAGCTGTTAAAAACCCTTTTCTGTCCCTCAGGTATTCGAGATATTCGTTTTCGTTGAAAATGTCGCTTTTGTCATTGTTACAGAAATAGCAAGCTAATACACAATTTTCTTCATTGTAAAGATTGTCTTTTGCATCCCGTCTTTCAATTTCCAAATGCTTCCCCCTTTTTGTTCGTTTACGGTTTTGAAATTTTTTCTCAAAAAGTGTAGCAATTACCTTTTCGTCTGTCTTACAGTAGTAGCATTTACCTTCTTGGTTTTGATATTGAATTCTGAACCACCGGTAAAAACGATTAAAGCTTTCGAAACCAAACCCTTCTGAATCCTTTTTATTGTGATAGAGTGAGCGAATTCGTCTTATGATTTGAATTTCATCCTTTCGATCATTTTCCAGTTTCTTTACAAGTTGGCTGCACTCCTTTCGCGTAATACTTAGGTCACGACAAATGTCATCTGCTAATTCACTATTTATGAATAGCTTTTCAAAGAAGATATTTATATCCATGTAATTCTTTTAAATGCACTTCTACTTTTCGGGTTTCATTTCGGGGAATTTCCGAGAACAAAACTGTCAACCTGAAATGAAATTGAATAGATGCAAAATGCTCCAAACACACAACTCAACTTTATATTATTCCTCTTGCTCTTAATTTCCCCTCAACCTGTTCTTTAAGTCCACTCCTAACTTCTCGTTTGGAAAATTCTTCATTGAGCACTTCTGAGTCTTCAAATACTTTATCTATTTCGTCCAATATGTCAACACTCTTGTCGTTAGCTTCTTCAGTCAACAAATAATCAGAATAGTTTTCTTGTTCAATTGCAATAAAAGTGTTCACCCAGTTTATTTCATGATCTGGGATTTCCTCGTTTATTATCAATACCAAATCATAAAACAAATTGTCGTCCACCCACTCTTTCTTAGTTTGTTTAATATGGATGAATAGGTCACAACAGCTAGTCAAGCCATTTTCTAAGGTTCTTGTTGTCTTAAATTGATTAATTTCAATTTCAAACTCCTTTCCTTTAGCTAACTCCACAATTACAAATCCTTTGTCTTTTTTTATACTATAGCTCATCCGTTTTTCTATTGGTCTATACTGTCATAATATCCGTATAAATTAACCCCCCTCCCCAGTTTCGTGTACTTTCGTTTTTTGTAGAGTAGGTCTTCCGTCTGTTTCTGGTATCAAATTAAGCAATCCGCTGATTGGATCAGGTGCCAAAACAACCTTTAAGTTGGTAACCGACAAAAATTGACTTTGATTTTTGTCATCCTAACTCTTTCTTCAATGTAATCAAGTAGAAAAAAGGAAGCTTAAAGCTCCCCTTCATCTGCAAAGGAAAAGTATCCTTCTGAACTTAAGATGACATGATCCACAATGGGCAGATCCAAAGCACGACCGATTTCAACCAGTCTTCGAGTTAGTCTTCTATCCTGTTCGGATGGTTGAAGATTTCCACTGGGATGGTTATGGCTCAAGATTAGAGATGATGCGTTCGCTTTCAATCCAGCAGCAAAGACCACTTTAGGATCTACAACTGTTCCTGCCGTTCCGCCGGTACTGATGGTACAGATACCCAACACACGGTTCCCTCTGCTCAGCAGCATCACTTGAAACTGCTCAATATATTCAAGCGCGTCAGAATTCCAGAATTTCAACAAGACATCATAAACCTGCCTGGAGCAAGTGACTTTCGGGCGTTGACTTGCCTTGATTTTAGGTCGATAAGCCAGTGTAATTTCTGCGACTTCGTTAAAGTGGAATGATTGAGTTAAAGCTTCCATAATTTTTTTGAGTTTTGGTGAAACATGAATTATGGAATGATCCCAGCCCTGTTCAGAGCAAGGCCAAGAGGAAAAGGAATAAACCAGCTATGGATTGCGCGGGAGCTTTATGCCGGAAGCTCTTGGCCGCCCCGAGGATATAGGGCTAACTTATTCCGGAATTCAAGGTCTCTCACTCTATTTCTTTTATAAATCGAAAATGGTTTGGCGATGGCAGGAAACAATTCAATGATAAAAAGGCATTAGAGAGTTGCAAAAGCAATAACAAAATGATTTTTTGAACGTGAAGGAAGATTAAGGAAAGATTTTTTCTGAACTATCTCGAGTATTTTCACTGAGCAATTATTCCAACCAAAAACGCATTCAAATCCTCATATTCAGTATAAATCTCCCTCTGATCAAAAACATCGATCTCCATTTTCCAAATTTCCTCCTCTTTTGAGGGCTCGATTTTTAAGTTGGTTATCTGCTTGCCAAGTTTGTCCTTACTTCCTCTCAACATTGTCAAATCCCATTCGATAGATAATCCCATTTGGAAACAGTATTGATACAGTTTAGCAACCTTCATAAAGCTATTGGTGTAGGTTTCCCCGGTAGCGTCATTATCCAAGAAGAGCTCTACTTTCAGTCTTTCCTTTAAAATAACAAGCATAAGCCGCAGACTAAGATTGGCTGTACTGTTTAAAATGATAGCCTTGAAATCGGTAGCTCCAGAAAGCTTCAGATAGCTCAAAAAGTCAAACCAGCCTTCAAAAACTTTGATTCTTTTTATCGTCCCAAGAATCTGAATCGAAATGCCTCCTCCGAGAATATTTCCCTTAAAAATTGAGGATCTGAGCACCCATCCACCAGACTCATTCGGAAAACCCACTGCGAAATATCGCTTGCCCTTATTCTGCCAATGAACCTCTTTACCAAAAGGAGCTATATCTTGAGGATCAATTCCCCTTCCTTCAATGTATTGGATTAATGCATTGTGGCTGATCTCAGATACTTTCTCTACCACTATATGCTGAGGGATCTCTGGCTTTTGTCTGGGAAAAAATTCCCTTACCGGAACAGTTCCAGAAAGGCTTTCCACTGACTCTAAGAAGGTTTTGTTTTCAAATTCCTGCACTGCTGCGATAATGTCCCCTCCCTTTCCGACAGCATGATCATACCACAAATTGGCTTTGTCATCAACGGCAATAGAGCCGGTTCGCTGTTCCAAAAAGCCAAAAAAAGATTCTTTTCCGTGGATGCCTTCGTATTTCAGAAATCCGGATCTGACCAGGCTATGGAAATAATCTAGCACAGGGAATTCCTGTTTGATCTTGGCAGCGGCTTGTTTTACTTCATAGTAGTTCATTATATTTACTTTTTTATATAAATACATCTATACATAAATAATACATCTTATTGATTTAAAGGAGTCTTATCTTTCCTTTTGTCGTGAATTGTCAGATTACCTGCAAAAAGAAAAAGAGGGGTAGTGGCAAGTGGAAATCGTACGATTCGCACACCTCGTACCCCTCGTACAGTTCGATTTTTACGATTGAGTTTATTCGTCTAACTCAATTTGCTTGAGCCATTTCCTTACAGCTCCCTCTGACACTCCTAGCTCCTGAGCTATCTTCACATTGGTATGACCTTCATTTTTGAGTTCCAAGGCCTTGGTCTTCATTTGAGATTTATCGACCGGACTCAACTGCTTTAAATGATCCGATTCTTTCCCAAACTGGAGGAAGCGAAACGAGCTGAAATTTGAGTCTTTGCCAATTTTACAGACCAGGACATTGTCGGAGGGATATTTAAAAGCACCGTACCTGACTTTTATCTGCTTCAGGTATTTAATGGAAGGGTCTTTTTGACTTTCACCTACTGCGAAACAAGAATCGATCAGGTTAATAAAGCTCTTGCTGCCTTGGATATCGTTTCTACTGATCGGTGCAAACAGGTTCCTCTTTGGAGTATGGGCAATGAGCAAAATCGACCACCCATGAATCTTTTTCAGATTGTTGAGCCTTATTAAAAATGGAGTGGTATTCCTTGCCTTCTCATTATCTGAAATCACACAAGACAGATTATCTATTACGAGGATTTTAGCGCCGGACTTGGAGGCTTGAACCTCTATCTCTTTAAAAAGAAAGCTTTCATACTCTTCAAAAGCTTCGTCAAATCCATAGGGATTGATTTCTGCTCTCAGGAAAAGGTCACTGAATTCGAAATGATCAAATAGAATATCCCTTTCCTTATCGTACTGAGCATATCTCATTTCAAATTGCTTGGCAGTCAATTCTAGGTCGAAGTAGATGACTTTGGACGCTTTGAGTTCCATCTCCAATCCCAGGGTTGGAACTCCTTTGGACACACTGTCGATGATTTGTACGGCAAGCAAAGACTTACCTTGATTGGTATCAGCGAAGAGAATGCATAGCTCCTCCTCGTACCAAAATGGGCCAAAGATCTTTTTTGGAATGGGCTTGGTCTTGGCTTCATCCATCCATTCATTGGCGGATTTGATGATTAGAAAGTCACCGGAACGGGAGTCGTTCGCGTGTGTATTATGATTAATTGAAGTCATATTTCTGCATGTAAGAGTTTGATAAAGAATGCAGAAACAGTATCTTTAAGTCGTCAAACAGGATACTGAATCCACAAAAGAATTGGGCGAGTTCGAAAGGACTCGCTTTATTTTTTTCTAGGATTTCGCTGACGACCAGCATTGAGTACCTCTGATTTCTTGAAGTACACACTGCTATTAATCATGTGTTCCTTTAAGAATCCTTCCTTTCTCCAATTATTAATAGTAGTTCGGGATCTACCCAGAAGTTTCATCACTTCGGGAATCTTGATGAATTCTTCTTCAGGGGTAGAAGGATTAGAAACCTTGGATAATTTGTTGACGATAGCTTCCGCTATTTCATTGATGAGTTGCCCTTTGTCGATGGGACTTAAGATGACGTTGTTCATGATCGGCTGAAAATTTGTTTCTGGCCGAATCTGCCCAAAAATGACCTTGGATAGTTAGTGGGATACTATCCAAAAAGAATAATAGGATTACAAATTTGACCGATTCCCTATAAAATCGTCGATAGAGGCAACTTTTCGTTTCAAGCCTGCTTTCACGAAAATTTCTCTGACTTTAAAAAGTTGTTCTTTTCTTTTGCCGCTTAGGTCTTTTGCAGTCAGGATATCTTTGGAAATCTTAGAGAAATAATCCCGGATTCCTCTGTCGGTCCCGCCAATCACACTTGAGATTACTTTGTCAAATCCACCGCTGCTTAATTCCGGATCCTGCTGAAGCGCTTTTTGCTTTAATTCATTTAAAGAACCTGGGGCACTAATCAGAAAATCAATGGCAAGAAGTGAAATGGTTTTGTCATACTCCACGAGCTCGATTTGGTATTCTTGATAATCGATACCTTTCCTAAGATTGGAATAGAACACCTCAGCTCCATCATAATCATTCAAATCCAGACTGAGGAATGCCTTATGATTTTCAGACTTGTCTACAGGATCGATGTAATCAAAAAATCGACTCGTTTCCCGTAAATTCTTTCTCGCCCTTCCCATAATCACGATGAAAGTCATTATCGAGCCCGCCACTACGAATAATCCAAAGGCATACTTTAATGCAGAAGGGTGGACAAGGACAATAAAAAACACCGACACGAGCAAAACACCTGCAATGAGATAACCTAGACCTTGAAGCAAATACCCTCTTCTTTTATGAAAGGCTGAAAAATCCTCGAAGAACATTTTATGACGATCAAAAATCTGCCAACCTAATCGGTAGGCTAAAATTCGTTCTTCTTCGGAGAGTTCATCAAAATACCAGAATGATTCTTTTGCCTTGTATTGGCCAAGCGAAAGATCTGATCCAAATTTTTTCATTTGTAGATTGGTTTAGTCCCACGCCTGGCTCATTGCATCTCTTTTTCTTCCTTCATCTACCTCGACGTATCGTTTAAAACTTTTGTAATCGGAGTGGCCGGTAATTTTCATCACCACCTCAGCCGGAATTCCTTTGGCAAGCGATAGGGTAACAAATGTTTTTCTACCAGTATGAGCGCTGACAAGTTCATGCTTGGGATAAATTTTGGAATCCCTTACCGCTCCTCTATATCTCACAATCTCGACAGGATCTTTAATTCCCGCCAATTCGCATAATTCCTTGACGTAATTATTAAACTTCTGGTTTGAGATCATTGGCAAGGGCAAAACCCTTTCCTCATACTTTTTCAAAATTTCCCTGGAAATTCTGGTAAGAGGAACGATCGATTGTTCTTTTGTCTTTTTGATCGTTAGCCTAATTTCATTCTGCTTGATATGCTCTCTCTTAAGCTGAAGCAAATCAGAAAATCTATAACCGGTCACACAGCTAAAAAGAAAAATATCCTTCACTTGGCTCAATCTTGGATTCGAGTTAACGTCAAGGGCATACAAAGCATCAAACTCTTTTTGAGTCAGCGCAATTACTTCTAGCCTATCTTTTTTGACTGAATATTCCTTATACCCATCATGGGTCTTAATTCCTCTTCTTCTTGCATAGCCTAGGAAGGTTTTCAGAGTACTAATCTGCTTAGCTATGGTGATATTATTCAAGCATTTCACCTTTCCAGTGGTGGGATGTTTTTCTTCCCAGTCAATCAAAAAATTTTGAAAAC
>CALRRX020000077.1:0-9340 GCA_943370675.1 Reyranella massiliensis 521
TACATGATTTCATCTCCTCATTCCTTTCATATCCCCGTCATGGGCCTTGGCTACACAGTGGATACTCCGATCAAAGTCGCGCCATTGGGAATATCCAGCGTGGTATCCATCATGGATGACCATCTTTTGGAGGAAATGAGAAGAATCTATTCCGAGAAATCCGGACTTCCCTTTTTCCCGATTTCAGAAAAATCACCCGATTACCGCGCGGAGCGGATCAAAGCTTATCTTAATCTGCTTCATGATTTGGTTGAAAAAAGGCTGGTTGAAATCAAAGACTTTGATTCGCTTGAGGATGATTCGTTTCGAAATTATCTGGACTTGCTTCCCGAAAATCACCCGATTCACACCCTCATTAAAGAGGCTCAAGAGGCCGACTCCATCCAAAAACAGATCTACATCGCCCAAATTCGCGAAATGATCCAGCCCGGCAGCATCGATGTGAACATCATGACCAAGGTGGATAAGCTCAACTCAGATTCGGACGGAAACGAACTCCCTAGGGAATTTTCAGATGCTTTATCGGCTCTCAGAGGCTTTGCGATGAGCAAGCTTTCTGGTGCAGTGATCTTTTCCGCAGGAATGAATCCTGCCCTTTATGCGTATACAGAGCAGTTTTCGGACTTTTTCCCCGACTCCATGGGTGAAATCAAAAAGAAAATCATCCTCAAAGTCAGCGATTACCGCTCGGCTTTGATTCAAGGGAAATTCCTAGCCAAAAAGGGACTTTGGGTATCAGAATTCCGAATCGAGTCCGGCCTAAACTGTGGAGGACATGCTTTTGCAACCGATGGATTTTTGATCGGTCCTATTTTGGAAGAGTTCAAAACCAACCGTGAGGAACTTAAAACTGCGCTATTCGATCTTTGCCAGAAAGCCTTAATCGAAAAGGAAAAGGAGAGTTTCTGCGATATCCCTTCTCTGAAAATCACCTACCAAGGCGGGATTGGCACGCACGAGGAAGATGAATTCCTACGAACCTTTTACCATCTCGACGGTACGGGTTGGGGTAGTCCATTTCTCCTGGTACCAGAAGCCACTTCCGTAGATGAGGACACTTTGCAGCGGATTTTAGCTGCTAAAAAATCAGACTACTTCTTGAGCCACGCCTCACCGCTCGGAGTACCATTCAATAACCTGAGAACTTCCAGTTGGGAAGAACAACGAACAAGCAGTATCGAACACATCCGACCAGGTAGCCCATGCTACAAAAAGTTTCTCTCCTTCAGCACCGAATTCACAGAAAAGCCCATCTGCACGGCTTCCCGACAATATCAAAATCTGAAGACAAAACTTTTCCAAAACGGGTCGATTTCGCAGGCCGACCTTGAAGAAACCCTAGCCAAAGATTGCCTCTGCGAAGGACTGAGTGCACCGGCTATTCTTGCCAATGGATCTGAGCCAAAGAGGAATCTCAATGCAGTCACCATTTGCCCGGGACCAAACTTGGCCTATTTCAAAGGAGTTTTTAGCCTCAAGGAAATGGTCGACCACATCTATGGCAAAATCCGCCTGCAACTCGACTACGAGCGTCCGCATGTATTTGTCAAAGAGCTCCAACTCTATGTCGACTATTTGAAAAACGAATGGGAAAAACTCGGCCCTGAAGTAAATGCCAAGCAGGCCAACTACCTCGAAAAATTCAAAGCCAACCTTCAAAAAGGCACCGAATACTACCAATCCCTGATCGATCAAATCCAACTCGACACTGAAGACGTCATCCAAAAAATGAAGGATCAACTGTATGAGGCACTGACTCAACTGGAAGAACTCAAACCCTCTATGGTAGAGTCCAAATGATCAGCATTACCAAAAAAATAGAGTTTGATAATTCCCACATGACTGAGAAATATCAGGTATAGATGGTGAGCTTTAAATTTCCTTGATTAAAAAGCAAAGTTCAGACCTTCAAGGTTTTGAAAACCCGGAAGGTCTAATTTCTTTAATCGTGTCTTGCTCCCTCCATGACTTTGAATACATGGAGAAAAGCCGGAAAAATCGCATCGATCGATTCTCCTGCTCCAGAAGTGGACCCTGGCAATGCCAAAATGACTGTATTTCTTATCTGACCTGCCAATGACCTCGAAAGCATGGCATAAGGAGTGCGCTGCTGCCCATAATTTCGGATGGCTTCCTCGATGCCGGGGATTCTTCGATCCAAAATTTCTTCTAATGCTTCCGTGGTAACATCACGAGGAGATAGGCCGGTTCCACCGGTGAAAATCATCAAATTTATTCCCGAATTTGAAGCATCGTTTGCAAGGCTCTGAATCTGCTGCTTATCATCAGGAATGATAATTTTTTCTAAGACGTTCACCCCATGTTTTTCCAGTTTTTCACGGATCACCTCGCCTGCTCGATCTTCTCCTTTTCCTGAAGAAATTGAATCCGAGCAAACTACAATTCGGGCAGTAATTGACTTTTCAGCAGTAGGAGTCCGATCGGATTTCCCCCCTCTTTTCTCTACCAACTTGATCTGCTCGATGGTCACCCCTTTGTCAATGGGCTTAAGCATGTCATACATGGTCAGGGCTACGACAGAAGCGGCATGCATGGCTTCGACCTCTACACCTGTTTTATAGATTGTATGAATCTCCACGAAAATCGTAACCCCCATCTCTCCCACCTCATAGCTGACCGCAGTAAACTCCACAGGAAGTGGATGGCAATCCGGAATCATATCCGCAGTGCGCTTGGCCGCAAAAAGCCCAGCCACACGGGCGCATTCGAGTACGTCACCTTTGGGTACAGTTCGGTTTTGGATGGCTTGGATCGTCTCTGGAAGACTGACTTTGACGATGGCTTGGGCGATGGCTTTGCGAAGCGTATTACTTTTATGGGTGATATTGACCATTTAGCTTGGACTTAGACTTTTGGAAGATACCATATCGTGGATAAAATCTTTGAGGTGCTCGATCTCTACGTGATCCATGAGGACGATTTTATACCACTGATTGGTTTGGTCATGAGATTGGGGCACAAGAGTGTATTTATGGGCGATCGATTCGGGCACACATTCGGAGCGGATCGTGACAATGTTCATTTCGGGTTCCCGGAAATAGGTCACACCGAGTTGATCCAACTGCTTGCAAAGCCAGTTGGTTCGCATCTTGATGACAGAGATTTTTTCATACCACTTATGCGGACCGTAAGTGGTGAGAATCACCCAAACAGCCACTGCGTTTGCTCCTGAGCGGCTACCGCAAAGCGTAAGATCCATTCCCTCGACATACTTTGCCTCAGAGGTCAGGACGTTTTCAATCAGGCCCTTTCGGCAGACAAAAATCCCTGTTCCATAGGGTGCCTGAAGCATCTTATGCGCATCGATAGTGATCGAGGAAATATCAGGATTGGTAAAATTGATCTGATTTTCGAAGTCCCCAAATGGATAGACAAAACCTCCATAAGCGCCATCAATATGGAGCCTAAACGGCAGTTGGTACTCTTTTAAAATATCTGTGTAGGCGTTGGGATCATCCACCGAACCAAACATGGTAGTGCCCATATTGGAAACAGCAATGAAGTACTTTTTACCTTTGGCAAGAGCGGCTTTGACGCCATCCTTCACCGATTCAGGGGTGAGTTGGCGGGTAACAGGGTCAACGGCGATTTTTTCCCAGTCCAGCATCAGGAGATTGGCTGCCTTCGGGATAGAATAATGCGTGTCTTCGGAGGCCAAAATGACAATCTCCTCTAGTTTGGCCCCATGCTTTTTGAGATATTCATTTCGATAAATCCAGATTGCTTGCACATTGGCTTCGGTTCCACCAGGTGAAATATAGCCATCGTATTGACCATCCTCTATCTTAAATAAATCCACAGCAATCATGCTCAGCACCTCACGCTCGATGGCTTGAGTCCCTCTGAAGGCAAACTCCGAAGTACCAAAGGTATGGCATCCGATATGGTTGGGATTAGCGACAAATGTGCTTAAAACAGGCGCTTCCCGAAGAAAAAGGGCATCATTGGAAAAGACTTTGTCATCCAATCGGGAAGCAGGATATCCAAGACTGGCATCTTTGTAAAAATCCACATTGTCTTTCAGTGCCTGCTGCACGCGAGAGAGTCGTTCTTCAGGCGTGAGCTTTTTCCAATACGTCATTTCAATGATCATAGCAAAAAGAAGGTTGGCTTTTCAAGGATAAAAATACCCCTTCTTTTTCTGCAAAAAACTAATAGACAAACAAACTTACCTAAGATCTACACTACTTCCTTCATTTGATTTGTTTTAGGAAATACAGAAATAATCATCTGCTAATTTTTTAAAAAATCCACCAACTCACTGTGGAAACAATTCAGGGAGAAACACGCCTTTTGCAGCTGACTTCCTTAGGATTAGAAAACTAAACGGCGATTTTTTAAACTCCTCAAACACTAAATATACCTCTTATCCAAAAATTGACTTCTATTCGGCTTTATTTTCGCCAAAAATCCAATTTTTAGACACAAAATGTAATTTTTCATAAATAAAATGGATAAAAAAGACAAAAATACCCACTAGTGGGTATTTTTGGGAAGTCTTTAATTAGGACATTTGATTACCAAACTTCTTGCTAAAAAGGCTCACCAGAGTTTATCACCACACCCCCAATGCTTCTGGTTTTGCCCAACTCAGCAGATGCCTCCCAGTGTCTACCTAAGACCCCATTACCCATGAAAGAGTATAAGCCCAGCTATCACCAAAATAATGTCAGAGAGTTTATCAATGAACTCCGTCTGAGAATGGCAGAATACGCCTTAAATCAAAATCACGAACTCAGCGTCTTGCAGCGAATCGAAAAATTGGAGGAGTTAATCAAGCAAGCAGATGAGTATGAAAAAACTAACAGAGGAAAATATTCGGAAATTTTGCATGAACTAGTACTCGAAAAGACCAAATGCTTTTTACACTTTGATGACCTGATCAACCATAGAAAGAAATAAGCCATTCAGGATTTGCTGACTTCTAAAGAATCTGATAGAGGAGTACTATAAAAGTGCCAAAACTCACCACCATCAATAAGGTGGCGTACACTCCACTTTTTCAGGTTTTCATTAGTTTCTATTTACAGCACGGCCTGAGTCCGGATAGAACAAAACTCTCCCAAGGAATCCCCTCTTTTTTTACTTAGCGGCTTTCGACTTTCTTCCTTCGCTCAAGAATTACCTCAAATCGTTCTTTACTCACTCCCCAGACTTTTCCTTTGGCTGCATCATCGAGCAATCTGTCGATATAGCCTTGGCTGATTTTCGAGCTGTCTTTGTATTTCACTCGCAGCGCCTCCAAGCGGGTATGAAGGTCTTTTTTCACAGCAGCATAAGCAGGATCATCGTAGACATTTTTTAGTTCTTTCGGATCCTTGATTCGGTCGATCAATTCCCACTGATCCTCCACATAATAGTAATGGATCAGCTTATATTCCTTGGTGACGATGGCATAGTGTCGATTGACCATATGCTCTGCGGGATACTCGTAATAGTGATAGTAAACGGCATCACGGGTCCATTTTTCGGTTTCCCCAGTCAACAAGGGGATCATACTCTCGCCCTGCATGTCAGCCGGAGCTTTTATACCTGCAGCTTCCAAAAAAGTCTGAGCAAAGTCCAGATTCTGAACCAAATCGTCAGATCGTATTCCAGCCTTTGTTTTTCCCGGCCAAGCTACCAAAAGCGGGGTTTTGAAAGACTCATCGTAAATGAACCTCTTGTCATACCAGCCATGCTCGCCCAGGTAAAATCCTTGGTCTGAAGTGTAGACAATAATGGTATTTTCCATGAGCTTGTTTGCCTCAAGGTAATCGAGAAGACGACCGACATTTTCATCCACCGCTTTGATGGTGCCGAGGTAATCCTGCATGTAGCGCTGATATTTCCAGCGCATCTTATCTGCATCGGTCATGCTAGGAAAGTTCTTTACAAATTCCTCCTCAATCGGACCATAGTATTTTTTGAAGTTGGCTGCCTGAGCAGGTGTAAATCGGGCAAATTCACTTTTGTAACGAATCGAATCGTATCCGCCCACATCGGCAATGCCCAATTGCTTGATAACAGCCGGATTGAGCTTGTTATCCCCCGACCAACCCATGTCCCTCAGTATATTCATCTCTGCTTCTCCAGCAGGAGAAGTGCGGCCTGAGTAATCGTCAAAAAGAGTCTCCGGCTCCGGAAAGGTGCGATTGGTAAACTCCTCCATGTGTCTTTCAGCCATCAGCCAGGGACGGTGAGGAGATTTATGCAGGTACATCAGCATAAAAGGCTGATCGGCCTTTCGCTCTTTTTGCAGCCAATCCAAGGTCATGTCCGTCACGATGTCGGTCACGTAGCCTTCCACTTTGATGTTGCCTTCCTTTTTGGTGATAAACTCCGGATTGTAGTACGAACCCTGCCCCGGCAAAATCTTAAACTGGTCAAATCCTTTTGGATTATTACCAAAATGCAGCTTTCCAAACATGGCCGTCTGATACCCGGCATTCTGAAGAAGCTGAGGAAAAGTCACATTGGTGGTATCAAATGGGAAATGATTGTCAATTTTTCCATTCAAGTGAGAATGCTTTCCGGTCAAAATCGTCGCCCGACTCGGTGCGCAGATAGAGTTGGTCACCGAGGCTTGGGTAAAGAGCATGCCCATTTTTGCTATCCGATCGATGTTTGGTGTCTCGATTAGCTTGTTGTCGTAGGCCGAAATGGCCTGATAGGCATGATCATCGGACATGATGAAAATGATATTCGGGCGGCCAGATTTCGGATTGGACTGAGCCCAAACTGAGGATGAAAAGGTAAGAAGCCCCAACGTCAAAAAGAGAAATCGATTTACCATCTGCTTATTTTTTATAATTCTTAGGAAATCCATCATTTCGACTTTTTCCTGTTTTCTAGGATTTGTTTGGTCACTTCCTTGTTTGCTCCTCCAAACTGCTGAGTCTGCTCCAATCGGTCAAGGTAACGATCGAGATAGCTTTGCGATAGCTCCTTGCTGTCACCATATTTTTCCCTCAAGCCATCGAGTTTGCGATGCAGTTCTGCTTTGATTTGAGCATAGGCGGGATCATCGTACACATTTTTGAGTTCCTGCGGATCTTTGATTCTGTCGATGAGCTCCCACTCGTCTGTATCAAAGTAGTAATGCGTCAGCTTGTATTCCTTGGTCACGATGGCATAATGTCGCTTCACCATGTGTACCGAGGGATACTCGTAATAGTGATAGTATACCGCATCCCGAGTCCATTTTTCGGTATTTCCGGTCAAAAGAGGAACTAGGCTTTCACCCTGCATATCCGACGGCGCCGGGATTCCGGCTGCTTCCAAGAAGGTTTGTGCAAAATCCAGGTTCTGCACCATTTCATTGGTCTTGCTTCCTGCTTTCACCTTGCCAGGCCAAGCCACTAGCAAAGGGGTTTTGAAGCTTTCGTCATACACAAAACGCTTGTCAAACCAGCCATGCTCTCCCAAGTAAAATCCCTGATCGGAGGTGTAGACGATGATCGTATTTTCCATCAGGTTATTGGCCTCCAGGTAGTCGAGCACTCGGCCGACATTTTCATCCACGGCTTGAATCGTCCCCAAGTAATCCTGCATGTAGCGCTGGTAGCGCCACTGCATTTTTTCCTTTTCGGTCATGTTGGGAAAAGCCTTTTTGAAATCCTCATTCATAGGCCCATAGACCGCATCCCAATTGGCACGCTGAGCAGGATTTAAGCGACCGACTTCTCGATTAAAAGCACCTTTATCCCAACCCGAAGCATCTGGAATCCCAAGTTCGTCCATGACTTCGGGGTAAATCTTAGAATCCCCAGCCCAGTTCATGTGCTTGAGTAGGTTCATCTCAGCTTCCTTGGCTGCTCTTCCACGACCTGAGTAATCATCGAAAAGTGTGGCAGGCTCAGGGAAAGTCCGGTTCGCAAAATCCGCAATGTGACGCTCAGCAGGCAACCACTCCCGATGTGGAGCTTTGTGAAGGTAGAAAAGTAAAAATGGTTGCTCTTTCTTGCGCTCTTTTTCCAGCCAATCCAGTGTCATATCGGTGATGATGTCGGTCACGTAACCTTCCACTTTGATATTCCCCTCGTTTTTGGTGATAAAGTCAGGGTTGTAATAGGCGCCCTGTCCAGGAAGAATCTTGAATTGGTCGAAGCCCTTGGGATTGTTGCCAAAGTGGAGCTTGCCAAACATGGCTGTCTGATAGCCTGCTTGCTGGAAAAGTTGCGGAAAAGTCACATTGGTCGTATCGAAGGGGAAATCATTGTCAATCTTGCCATTCAGGTGACTGTGTTTTCCAGTCAAAATCGTCGCCCGACTTGGCGCACAGATGGAATTGGTCACCGTGGCATTGGTGAAAAGCATCCCCATCTTGGCGATCCGGTCAATATTGGGTGTCTCGATCAGATGGTTACTGTAGGCCGAAATGGCCTGATAGGCATGGTCATCCGACATGATAAAAATGATGTTAGGAGGAGTCTTTTGCTCCGTTTTCTCCGCAGATTGGCAAGAAAACAATACGGACAAAAGGATAAAAAAACCAAAATTTAAAGGAGTTCGGTTCATCTTGGGCTGGGTTTCTAAGCTCAAGAAAGGCGGCTTCTGAGACTTCTCCAAAGAAAAGTTGACAAACGGAATTTTTACATAGCTTTAATTTCAACTCTCAAAATAAACGTTTGGCATTTATTTCAATTACACTTCCGATCTCATCACATTCACCGTTTACTCTAATTTACATTTGGTTAAGATGAAAGTTTAGTATGTTATCCTGTCATTTCCACCCAATCTACTTCAACATGAAGAAGGTCCTCCTGCTTTTCGTGGTCATCCTAACCTGGTCCTGTCAGGAAAAAGAACCCGTAAAACCTAATATTCTTTTCCTGTTTGCGGATGATCAGCGAGCAGATGCCTTGGGCATTTCGGGAAATTCAATCCTTCAAACTCCCACCATCGATCAGTTGGCACGAGAAGGCGTACGTTTTACCAACGCCTACGTCATGGGCTGCCATCATGGAGCCATTTGTATGGCGAGTAGGGCGATGCTTTTCAGCGGGAAACAACTTTTCAATGTCTATGACCGACTTCAGGGTCTTGAGACCATGACGATGGATTTTGCCAAAGCGGGATACACCACCTTTGGAACAGGCAAATGGCACAATGAAAAGGAAGCTTTTGAGGCGAGTTTCCAACAAGCCAAAAACGTGTACCTGGGCGGGATGGCTGATCACTATGCCGTGGCTGTGCGAGATTATGATTCATTAGGAAAACTTGGCGAACCCACGATCAAGGGCTATTCCACAGATATTTTCGCCCAAAGTGCGATTGAATTTATCCGATCACAAAAGGATGCAGATGCACCTTTTTTCGCCTATGTCGCCTTCACGGT
>CALRRX020000078.1:0-9279 GCA_943370675.1 Reyranella massiliensis 521
AAACAATGGAAACACCCCCCTCCGTTACCTACATTATAAGAAGGAGCTATAAGCTATTTAATAGTTGGGCTAAAACCAAGATAGATTCCATGTTCTAGAAAATGCTAGAAATCCCAATCAAGGTCGTAAATCTAAAATCGTACATCGTAATTTTCTAAGGACATTCCCATTTTCACCTAGCCCCAATTTTATTTTCTATTTTTGCTCCATATGCAACTCGAAAAGCGCAAAAAATTCACGCTGGTGCTGCTGATCGGCATCTCAGTACTGGCTATCTCCATGACCTTTTATTTCTACCAGGTCTTCTTTAGCCCCAATACCATGGTGCAATCGGATCAGCCCTACTATCTGAAAATCCCTTCCAACTCGGTCTATAAAAATGTGGTGGATCAGCTTTACAACGATAAAGTAATAAATGATGCCTTGAGTTTTGGATTTGTGGCCAAAATCCTCGGCTATCAGGATGCCGTCAAACCTGGACTCTACAAAGTGGATGCGAAAATGAACAACCTGCAACTGGTTAGGATGCTTCGTTCGGGTGCGCAACTCCCTGTCAAAGTCACCTTCAACAACGTCCGAACCAAAGCAGACCTAGCTGAAAAGATCACCGCCAACCTGGAAGTGACCGAAGAGCAGTTTTTGGGAATGATCCAAGATTCGGTTTTCATCCGCAAGTTTGACTTTGAAGAGGAGACAGTCATGAGCATGTTTATTCCCAATACCTACGAGTTTTGGTGGGACACAAGTGCCGAAGAGCTTTTCGACAGAATGTACAAAGAGTACCAACGCTTCTGGACTGAAGAACGCAAGCAAAAAGCGCAAGCCATGGGACTAAGCCAAAAAGAAGTCAGCACCTTGGCGTCCATCGTGCAAGCGGAAAGCCAAAAAGCGGACGAACGACCACGCATCGCCGGTGTCTACCTCAACAGACTGCGTATCGGCATGCCTCTACAAGCTGACCCTACCTTGGTCTTTGCTGCAGGTGACTTTACCATCAAGCGGCTCACAGGCGTGCACATGGCTATCGATAGCCCTTACAATACGTACAAATACGCAGGTCTGCCTCCCGGACCGATCAACCTGCCTGATATCAATTCGCTCGATGCTGTCCTGAATGCCGAGGAGCACAAGTACATGTACTTCTGCGCTAAAGAGGATTTCTCGGGATATCATGCCTTTGCTGTTTCTTATAACGAGCATATTAACAATGCCCGCAGGTACCAACGTGCGCTCAACGCGGCCAAAATTTTCTAGCATGTTTCAAGCAGAAACTCAAATCCGCGTGAGATACGCCGAAACAGACCAAATGGGCTACGTCTACTATGGCAATTACGCCATGTATTTTGAGGTAGCCCGGGTGGAAGCGATGCGTTCGGCGGGATTTTCCTACCGGGAAATGGAAGAAAACGGCGTGATGATGCCTGTCTTAGAAAGCCATATTCGCTACCTGAAGCCTGGAAAATACGATGAACTCCTAACCATCAAAACCACCATCCCTGAGCTCCCCGGAGTCCGAATCCGATTTGACTATCAGGTAATTAATGAGGCAGGCGAACTAATCACAGAAGGTTGGACTACCTTGGCATTTTTGAAAAAAGACAGTCATCAACCCACCCGACCACCGGGAAATTTGCTAGCTTTATTAAAACCCTTTTTCAACTAAATCCAACATAACGTGGTCAAGGAGAAAATTTTCAAATGGAGAATCCGAATCCAGCTTAAGGCCAGGCATTTGAAAAAGATCCATTTCGGAAGTCCGGACAAAAACCTATACGACGTCACACGGATTTTTATCCAACAGCTGAAAAAAGACGATATCACAGAGCGGGCAGGCTCTATGGCCTTCAGTTATACCATTGCTCTTTTTCCTCTTTTGCTGTTTTTGCTGAATATGGTTCCTTACCTACAGGATCTTTTTCCCATGGTGACTACCGAAAATATCCTCTCCTTCGTCCAAAGTATTATGCCCGGGGACCTCTACCAAAACATTGAGACTACCCTAATGGACATTGTGTCCAAACCAAGGCAAAGCCTCCTTTCCTTCGGTTTTTTCTTTGCCCTTTTTGCTTCGACCCAGGGGGTAGTGTCGATGATGGATTCGTTTAACTCGGTGTATAAAACCAAAGAAAACCGCGGATTTTTCACCACCCGACTGATTTCGACTGGTATTGTCATGGCTTTGGTTCTGACAATCATTGCCGCAAGTACAGTGATGATTACAGGCAGTTTATTGATCGGTCGCTTGGATGAGTTGCATGTGTTCAACAGCAGCTTTATGATCTTTTTATTCAACACGCTGAAATTTTTAATCCTTCTTACCGTGTTCTACATCACATCGGCCTTTATCTTTCGATTTGCACCTGCTATTCATGACAAGTGGCATTTCTTCTCCACAGGGGCCCAACTCGCAGGGCTTTTGATCACCTTGTCGTTTTACGGATTCATTTACTACTTGGAGAATTTTGCGAGCTACAACAAACTTTATGGCTCTATCGGTACCGTTATTGCCTTGATGCTTTGGCTATACATAACCTCCATCATTGTGTTGGTATGCTTTGAGGTCAATGTAAGTTTTGACTTGGCAGAGGAAAAGCAACAGGAGCGGGAAAGGCGCAGAAAAGTACTCACGATGGAGTCAGATATAAATTAATACTAGAAAAATCAGGCACTTAGAAGAAAAAAGCGTGTGACTCTTGTCAAAAAAGGGGAAAGCATATACTTTTGCACACCTGATCGAAAAAATCACAGACACAGAGGAGTGGCAGAGTGGTCGATCGCGGCGGTCTTGAAAACCGTTGTACCGTGAGGTACCGGGGGTTCGAATCCCTCCTCCTCTGCAAGACAAAACCCTAACTATCTGAAATATTGAGAGTTAGGGTTTATTTTTTGAATTTAGTAGCGAATTTAGTAGCGAATCTATCTGATTTTTGAATTGATACTTCTAAGTACCGTTCCGATGTATCTTCCAAAGAATTGACCAGCTATTTTTTTGAAAAGTCTTCAAGGAATTAAAAACACCCCACCTACAACTGATCAAATCCTGGGATAGGTCAAATCGGAAATTCGATTTAATCTTTTCAAATTCCGATCCTCGAACAATTCGTACGGTACGAAGTGTGCGAGGCGTACGTGGTGTACGAGAAAAGCCATTTTTTATCGAGTCTTTTGCTTTTAGCAAATCAAAAATTGCCTAGCAAAATGATTTTTAGCCACTTCTCTACATATTCATTTACCAGCTTATCTAATAATTTTCCATATTCTAATAATCACTCTTCCAAATTTGAATGATAGAAAGTTTCTTATTTCGCATAGTATTTCAGTAAAATCCCCTTCCACAGCAGAAGGGGATATGCTCTCAGCTTTTCATCTTCCTTTTCAGCAATTGCGCATTAATGGCCACTATGACCGTACTCAGGCTCATGAATACTGCGCCTATAGCAGGACTGATCACCAGGCCTGAAATGAAGCCTGTGGCCAGTGGCAATGCGATGGCGTTATAGCCTGTCGCCCAAGCGAGGTTCTGGATCATCTTGTTGTAGGTGGCTCTGCCAAATAGTACCAGATTGGCAATGTCCTTTGGGTTGCTGTTGACCAATATGATGTCGGCTGTCTCGGCAGCCACATCAGTACCGGAACCTACTGCAATACCCACATTAGCCTGTGCCAGTGCAGGGGCGTCATTCACACCATCACCCGTCATGGCTACAAAGTGGCCTTCTTTTTGGAGTTTCTTGATAATTTCCACTTTTTGATGGGGCAGTACCTCACTGTAGTAGCCATCTAGCCCGAGTTTTTCACTGACTGCCTTGGCGGTTTTCTCATTGTCCCCGGTAGCCATATAGAGCTTCATGCCTTTTTCCCGAAGCGTTTCGATTGCTTTAGGGCTTTCCTCCCTGATTTGGTCGGACAAGGCTATGAAGCCTATCAATAGATTCTCTTGCAGCACATACACGATGGTTTCTGCCTCATCAGATCCTGCCTGATCGGGGATATTTATGTCGTTTTCTTTCAGGTAGCCAGGGCTGACTACTTTCAAATTTTTTCCTTCGATCTTGCCTTGAATGCCCTTGGCCGTAAGTGATTCAAAATTTTCTACCTTTTTCAATGCCAGGCCTGCCTCTTTCGCTGCTTTCACAATGCCTTGTGCAATTGGGTGCTCCGATTGCTGCTCCAGTGAAGCGGCAAAGGACAATAGCTCTTTTTTCTCCATGTCATCCGAAAGGCTCCCATATCGTGAAACACCAAATTTGCCTTCGGTCAACGTACCTGTTTTGTCAAACACCATTGCGGTAATCTTCCGGGCATTTTCAAAAGCAGTACGGTTACGGATCAGCAAGCCTTTTCCTGCTGAAACAGCAGTGGAAATGGCTACAACCAGCGGTATGGCCAAACCCAACGCATGTGGACAGGATATAACCATGACGGTCACCATTCGTTCCAATGCAAAATCTAAAGGCTTACCCAAGCTGATCCAGGTAAACAACGTAATAGTACCCGCACCAATGGCGATGAAAGTGAGCCATCTGGCGGCAACATTGGCCAGGTTTTGAGTTTTCGATTTAGCTTTCTGAGCTTCTTCAACCAGCGTGATCACTTTGTTGAGGTAGCTTTCTTTCCCGGTTTTAGATACTTTTACTTTGATGGACTGGCTGCCATTAACCGATCCGCCAATGACCTGGTCGCCTTTGGATTTTTTCACCGGCTTGCTCTCACCGGTGAGCATGCTTTCGTCCAGGTGGCTTTCTCCATCCACCACTGTGCCGTCCGCAGGTATTTTCTCATTGGCTTTTATCAGGATGATGTCTTCTTTTTTCAGTTCATCCACTTTGATGTCCTTGATTTGGTCTCCCTGTACCAGATGCGCCTCGGAAGGCATCATTTGCACCAGCAATTCAAGTGCCCTTGATGCTCCCATTACAGATTTCATTTCGATCCAATGCCCCAGCAACATGATGACAATCAGTGTGACCAACTCCCAGAAAAAGTCCATCCCTTCCAAACCAAACACCACGGCCGAGCTGTACACGTAAGCCACGGTAATGGCCACTGCAATCAGGGTCATCATGCCGGGGTTTTTGTCTTTCAGCTCGTCCCAAAGTCCTTTGAGAAAAGGCCAGCCCCCATAAAAGAAGACTATGGTGGAAAGCCCAAAAAGAACGTACTGATCACCGAAAAAGGTAAGCTCAAACCCCAGTAATTGCTGGATCATGTGAGATAATGCAAGGATTGGAACTGTGAGCACCAATGAAACCCAAAAACGCTTTTTGAAATCTTCGATCATCATGGCATGGTGGTCATGGTGTCCATTCTGATGGTCTGATTTGTTGTTGGTTTGATGCTCTGATGATTGGGACTTTCTATTCTCGCTACCATGCTCATGATGGTGATGCTTTTGATGATCGTGGTTATGCCTTTCCATGTGTAAGAATTTTAGTGGTTAATCTGTTTTAAAGGGAAGGGAAATACTGAGCTTTTCCCAAGACATGCGAATAGCACCTGAGCCTTCTCCTTTATCTTCAATGGTATAAGTTAGCCGTTCAGTCAGCGGCATTTCCTTTTCTGCTGTTACCTCAATCCTGATGACATCATCTGCCTGATAGTAATCATCGGCCAGGTGCTGTTCCCAGTTCTTATTTAGGATCAATGTCCATTCCTCCTGTCGGGGAATGGTAAAGAATGCATATTTCCCTTTTGGAATCGTGGTTTCTTCGATCTGGATTGCTTTGGAAAATTCTATGCTGGTGGCGCTGTGTGCCCCAGTTACCCAAACCTCACCAAAAGGCACAAAGCTTCCTCATAAAACCCTGCCCCGAACGGCTGGTGAATGGTAGTTGATCGAAACACGAACATTCCATACATTTCCATGCGCCTCCTGTGGGATACTCTTTTTCGAGTTGTCCGATTGCTCAGTAGGTGCCTTTTCAGGTTTATGGTGTTCGTACCCCTCATGAGAGCTAGTCTTTGCAAGAAACAATTAACATTCAGAGCATAAGGATGTAAATCAGGTTGTTTATCATTTTTCGTTTTTACGTTTTAAAGTAGTTTTTACGAAAGTTTTAGAGGATACTGCATAAAGCAAAAAACCAGAAAGAACCGTGCACATGCCAAACACCGAAAATGCTCGAAGCAACCAATTGTTGAAATTGTCCCGTCCGGCATAATCCATGGTGTGAAACATCCAAAGAGTGTCAAACCATCTCCAACTCCGGTGGCGAACCCGTTCAAAATTGCCGCTCTTTACATCGATGTAGGCAGTCAGTTTTTCGGGATGATTGAAGTGAATAGCCCAGGCGGGAAGTGGGCGACCTCGATACTCGTGGTGAGAACCTGTCTCAGTCAAGTATTCGGTTGATTCGATTTCATAATCCCCTTTGATGTAGGTTTTGGCGATTTTCCTGGCTTCTTCCTCTGTGATTTCTCCTTTCTCCGCACCGGTTTGGGCGTTAAACAGCTTTTCTCTATTTACCCAATAATAGGGCTGATGATTGACGAATCGAAGTTCCAAACTGGCTACTTCCAACGTTGAATCCAGGCTAAACGGATCAATCAGGTTTTTGGCAGTCATATGCATCGTGTGCTCCTGATGAAAATGATCCCCGTGAATCTCATCAATATCCGTCCAGGAGAAATAGAGGCCTGAAATCGTCCAAAAAAGGAATTGGATACCGATAAATACTCCCAGAAACCGGTGGATTCTCCGGATGTAGTATTGGTTGTTTTTTCTCATAAGGCTGGGTGGGTCGGGGTAACTTAGAGGTTTTTTATTTCAAATGTGATTTTTGTTTTATCCCAGGCCACTGAGATTTCAGCGGTTCCTTTTGAAGTTTCATTCACCGTGTAGGTAAGGGACTCCACTGTGTCCAGCAACTTCTCAGGGGCAACTGAGATGCGCACCAAATCTTTGCCGGCATCATAATCGTCAGCCAAGTGCATGTCCCAAACCTGATTAAGAATCACTGTCCATTCATTTTCTCCTGGAATGGTAAAGAGACCATACTTTCCGGCGGGAATTTCCTTCTCTCCGATTTTCACAGCCTTGTCAAATTGGATCGATGTAGCCTTATGAGCACCGGTCACCCAAACTTCCCCAAAAGCTACAAGGCCTCCGAAAATCTGTCTTCCTCTCACACTGGGCGAAGAATAATCGATATGAATGTGGTTCCCACCCACCATGGCCATGGCCGAAGTTCGAGGGCTTTTGGATGGTGTGGTTGGAGCTTCTGCAGCTTGGTGCTGGCTGTGGTCCTCTGGAGCGGAAGCTTGATTTTCGGTTTTTCCCGCACATGCAGCAGTAAACAGCAGAATTAGAACTGGATAAATTAAATTTTTCATGATTAAATGATGTTTTTGGATTTGGTGAAATTTCAATTGAAGGGGTATCTCGGTTTCATAATACAAATGATAGTGCTTGCTTTAACCGAGGTTAAAACCAGTTTTACAATACTGGCAGGTATTCTTGAAAGCCATATAATCCTTGATGCTCAATTCATTGCCGAAGAATTGGCAGAGGAAGAATTTTGATCGAACTCGGTTTTTTGCCAAACCAGTGGCTCGTTTATTAGTTCACAGCCAAAGTTTCCTGGACTCGACCGCAGGTCAGCATAGAACTTCCAAACAGCGGATTTTTGATTTCCTCATTGGTGCTGAGCCACATGCCTCCGGTATTTCCTTTGTACATCGGGCAATATTGATGGTAAAGGGTTCGGTCAGTTCCGGCGATTTTCAGCATGTCTTTCATTACCACGCTCAGTGCCTGGAAGCTTTCGCGTTGAGCAGCGATATCGGCTTTGCCCAGTTTCTCTGCAATACCTGTTGCCTCGACTTGAAGTCTTTCCAATTCTTCGGGGTCATTAGCTTGAGAACCTGCTATTTCATAGTTTTTCAAAGCTGAAACCAAATCTGCACTTTTTAAAGAAGCGGTGGCAGCATCATCTGCTACCAAAGCATCTTTCACAGCCAAGTAAGCATCGATGATGGATGTAGTTGTTTTGGTGCTTATTACTGCAACCGAATTTGCTGACGTTGCATCGCCTGAGGCATGGGTTACTTCCTGAGATTCTGAAGTGCTTGGTTTTTCACCGCAGGAGAAGAGTAAGAGAGAGATCAGGGAAGCGAATAAAAGTGCCTTTTTCATTTTTATAAATCGGTTATTAATTGTTTTTAATTAGTTTGATAAGGGTCAAAATCAATGCTTATGGCCCACAGGAGCTGAAGGAGTTTCGGAAAGGTTCATCACCGGCTGGCCTTTTAGATAGGTTTGCTTGACTTCCCCGCAGTTGAGCATGGCGGCTCCGAAATAGGGATTGGTGATATCTTTTTGTTCACTCAGCCAATACGCACCCTGATCTCCGAATGCCATTGGGCAATAATCTTTGTACACCACCTCTTTGTTGATTCCAAAGGTCTCGGTCATTTCAAGAATATGAAAGGAAAGCATGGAGAAGTGTTTCCGAGCTTCTTCGATTTCTTTTGCTGAGCCCATTTTGGACCGTGTATCTTTGATCCCTTTCAGAATTTCCATCCATTTGTCATGTGCCTGGTCTTTCACCAAACTCATATTTACTTTAGAAAGGCTTTGATCTATCAAAGCAAGTGACTTCTGAGCATCAGGAAAATTATCCTTTACAAGTCCATTTTTCACCTGAAAGTACGCATCAGCCACGGCTGTAATCTGATTTCTGAATTCCTCCGAAACCTCAATCGACTTAGTTTCCGGCCGCTTCATCATACTGAATTGCCCAGAAAGCTGTGAAGCAGCATCGATGGCAAAAACTCCGTTGGTCACGATCTCTTCACCTGCCTGAAGACCTGACTCTATCAGGTAATTTTCACCCATCCGGTTGCCCAAAGTCACCTCTCGCATTTCAAATCCAGGGGTTTCAGAATTTGGAACTTTGACATAAACTACAGACCGCTTTCCAGACCACAAGAGGGCTGTCCGCGGTATAGTAACTCCTGCAGAACTTGGCTTTTTGGCAGTTTGGATCTTGGCCTTCACAAACATTTCCGGTTTGAGTTTTCCTCCCGCATTGGTGATCTCTGCACGGATGGAGGCTGCCCGGGTATTGGCATTCAGGAGCGGATCGATAAAAGAAATTCGGGCTTTAAAGCCTTCCTCCGGCATTCCGGCAACTGTAAAGCTGAATTCATTTCCGGTGGAAAGCAAGGGTAAGTCAGACTCATAGGCATCCAACAGCACCCAAAGCTTGTTCAGGTTAACGACATTGAACAAGACCGAACCAGTGTTTACATAATCTCCCACGGCGATATTTCGCTGGG
>CALRRX020000079.1:0-9239 GCA_943370675.1 Reyranella massiliensis 521
ATCACTGCCGATTCTACCAATTACAAGCCTTGGTTTAATCGGGGAAATGCCAAAATGGAGCTCAAAAACTACAAAGAAGCACTGGCTGATTTCAATTTGGCTTCTGCACTGGACCCTACTCAATTGGATATCCTATTCAACCGTGGCACGGCTCTTTTGAACATGGAAGAATATGAAGATGCCCTTCTTGACTTCCAATCTGTACTTCAGTCTGATCCGAACAATGCCGAAGCTCATTTCAGAAAAGGAAAAGCTGAGTTAGGAATGAGTGATCCAATTCACGGAATGGAGTCTTTGACCAATACCGTAAATCTCGATCCCAAAAATGCAGAGGCATATTACCTGTTGGGCGTGACTCGGATGAGTGCCTTGGGTCAGAAAAACGAAGGTTGTGCTGACTTGAGAATGGCGCTTTCCCTTGGGTATGCTGAAGCCGAAACCTGGATCAAAGATTTCTGCGATAAGTAATCTTCATGGCGCAGATTGGAACCGATATCGCCTTAGCCCAATCCTTTTTGGAAAGCGGACAGCTCGTGGGAATCCCCACAGAGACCGTCTATGGCCTTGCCGGAAATGCGCTAAATCCCGAAGCTGTTGCCTTGATTTTTGAGACCAAAAATCGACCAAGTTTTGATCCATTGATTCTGCATACTTCCTCCCTTGATAGAGTGGAGGAGTTTGTTTCCGTTTTCCCGGATAAGCTAAAAGTACTGGGAGAGCAGTTTTGGCCGGGTCCATTGACCTTGCTTTTGCCGAGAAAATCCAACGTTCCTGATTTAGTCACCTCCGGATTGGATAGAGTAGCCGTTAGAGTTCCCAATCATCCATTGACTTTAACCTTGCTGGAGCAATTGGAATTTCCGCTCGCGGCTCCAAGTGCCAATCCTTTTGGCTACATCAGTCCTACACAAGCTGCGCACGTGGAAGCACAATTGGGTGAAAAGATTCCTTACATCTTGGATGGAGGGCCTTGTGAGGTAGGTTTGGAAAGTACGATCGTGGGAATGGAAGGCGAGGAGCTTGTGGTTTACCGTTTGGGTGGATTGGAAATTTCAGCGATTGAAAAAGTGGTGGGACCTGTCAAAGTCAAGGATCACAGTTCCAGCAATCCTGCTGCTCCGGGACAATTGGACAGCCATTATGCGCCTCGAAAGCCTTTTGTTTTGGGGGATTTGAAGGTCTTGATCCAAGAGAATCTTGAGAAAGGGACCAAGTTCGCGGTCTTGAGTTTTTCTGATTTTTTTCCTGAAGTAAGCCCAGCGGATCAAATGGCCTTGAGTACCCGTCGTGACCTTCACGAAGCAGCTAAAAACCTTTTTTCGGCGATGCGGAAGCTGGATGAAACTCCTGTAGAAGTGATCTTGGCCGAGCTTACCCCCGAGACTGGTTTAGGTCGTGCCATCAATGACCGTTTGAGAAGAGCAGCTGTGAAAAGCTGAAAAGTCAGGATGTTTGGGGGTTTGGGAGTGAGGAGGTGAAGTGTAAGCCAGTCCGCAATCCGAAATCCCAAATCCGAAATTTCAAATCACCCGTTCTCCCAATCTCCAATTCTCCCCTTCATTTCAACTTTCCCCGATTTTGATTCCCTTTTGGATGAAATTGGCTTAAATTCAGGCCAGTTTTTACGAAAACCAATTCAACATCTATTAAACCAATCCTATGAGTTTGAATGTAAAAAATGTGGACAGCCTCAATTTTGCAGGCAAAAAGGCCCTGGTTCGAGTGGACTTCAACGTGCCATTGAATGAAGACTTTACTGTTTCTGATGATACCCGTATCCAAGCAGCAGTCCCTACGATCAAGAAAATTTTGAAAGATGGCGGTTCGGCCATCCTGATGTCTCACCTCGGTCGTCCAAAAGGAGGTCCTGAGGATAAATATTCCTTGAAGCATATCATCTCTGCCGTGGAAGCTGCTTTGGGTCAATCCATTAAGTTTGCCACGGATTGCATCGGAGCTGATGCTGCTGACTTGGCAGCTGGTCTTGGTGCAGGAGAGGTATTGCTTTTGGAAAACCTTCGTTTCTACAAGGAAGAAGAAAAAGGTGACAAAGACTTTGCTGGCAAATTGGCCAAGTTGGGTGATGTGTATGTGAATGACGCCTTCGGTACAGCGCACAGAGCACACGCATCTACGGCGGTGATTGCTGAGTTTTTCTCCGAAAAAGTAGCCGGCTACTTGATGGAGTCCGAGTTGACCAATGCGGATAAGGTTCTTGGCAATCCTGAGCGCCCTTACACAGCCATCATGGGTGGAGCAAAGATCGCCGATAAGATTTTGATCATCGAGCGCTTACTTGAGAAAGTAGATAACCTCATCATCGGTGGTGGGATGTCTTACACCTTTGCAAAAGCGCAAGGAGGATCAATCGGTACATCTTTGCTCGAAGCGGATAAGCTGGACTTTGTATTGGAGCTGATGGAAAAAGCGAAGGCAAAAGGGGTAAACCTGATTTTGCCAGTGGACACCATCATTGCAGATGAATTTTCCAATACTGCCAACCAAGGCGTAGCCAACAAAGGTGAAATTCCGGACAACTGGATGGGCTTGGACATCGGGCCAAAGACCAGAGAATTGTTTGGTAAAGTGATTTTGGAATCTAAAACGATCCTTTGGAATGGCCCGATGGGCGTGTTCGAAATGGAATCTTTCGACAAAGGAACCAAAGCAATTGCTGAATACGTGGCTGAAGCAACCCGAAACGGTGCCTTCTCACTGATCGGCGGTGGTGATTCAGCAGCTGCAGTGAATAAGTTTGGCTACACCGATCAGGTATCATATGTATCCACCGGTGGTGGCGCGCTACTCGAGCATATGGAGGGAAAGGTCCTTCCAGGAGTCGCTGCATTGGCAGAGTAAATGGAACACCTTTTAGGTTTTCAAAACCTGAAAGGTTTCAAAAAATAGAAAGGCCACCTGATCTTAGGTGGCCTTTTCTATTTCTGATTTTCGATGGGTTTGAATTCAATCAGTTCGAATGCCAATTCATCCTCTTTTGTTTCTGGGTTCAAGGGATGATTCGTAGAGACATATAGTCCATCCTTGGTAAGGAAATAGTCAAAGGGGTGGTATCGATTTTTGTCGAAGAATTTTTCAGAAACCAACTTCAGATCTTGGTCAAAAATCTGAATAGAAAATGGACCGGAGTGATTTCTCATTTCTGGAACTGGGACGTTAGGATCATGGTCCATGGCGTGAAAAGCAAATCGAAGAAATACGTTCCGATAGGGGTCAAATTCAATGGTTTCGTAGTGAGGACTGTAGTAGGAATAGGTACGATAGGCCAGTCCATCAGCATTTTTTGGAAAAAGCGGAATAGCCTCATTGAGGTAATTACTTTTGGCAGCAACTTCCTTGAGAGATGTGCCAATGGAATCTATGTAGAAAAGCCGATGATCTCCAAACATTGAAACGACATACTTTCCTGCACCAAAAGCAATTGAGGGCTCAAAGAGTTTGAATCCGGCAAGTAGATAGTCTTTGGGATAGTTGATTCCAAAAAACTCTGTTTTCCCTGTTTTCAGGTCGATTTCGTACATGAGTTCTTTTTCATTGAGTTGCTCATTGGTTACGGAGGTGATCTGTCCATAGAAGTGGGTTTTTACCAAAAGCTTGTTTCCTTTTAGAATTGGAGGGCTTTTGAAATAGGCATTGTGAATAAATGCTGGGCTGTATTGGTCGGGAACCTCATAGCTAATTTTGTTTTTGATGGTTCCTGCAGTGTCGATCAAGGTCAGTTGACCAACGAGTTGATTAAAAAGAAAAATACTATCCAAATTATGTATATAAATTCCCATGATATCCAAGACTCCATTTGGTCCCTCATAGTCAAACTTGAGTTCCTTAATTTTTTTCTTTTGGGTCAAATCATAGATCTGAATGCTGTTTTCCATCCAATTGAGATTGAACAACAGAGGATTTTCGCCAGAGAAAAATTGTAGCCCATCACTGACGTTGGAAGTGGCCGTATCCAAAGGAATATGGATCATTTTACCTGATTCGGCCAGTTGAAAGGAAGGAGTGTTTTGATTTTTTCCAGTACAGGCGAAGGTTAGGAGGGCGAAAACTAAAAAATGGATGGAAGATGGAATTTGTTTTTTCATAAGTTTTAAAGAAAAGGCTGGATTGGAATTAGCTCCAATCCAGCTAGGTTAATGGAATAAATTAAACTATTTAGGGATTGCCTGGGCATTGCCTAGTACAACTTCCGTATCCCTGAGGGTCACAAAATCTTGATGGATAAGTGACATCGTATGCATTTGGACAACTGGCAGTAGCATTAAAAGGAACTGTCATTGCTAGAGTAAAGAGGGTTAAAGTAACCCCAATGAGAATTTTTGCTGTCTTTTTCATTTGGTTGTTTTTAAAATTGGATAACTCCTTGGCCATTAGAGGCTAACAAACCTGCTAGCGATGACTAACATATTATTATTATTATTATTATTATGCAAATTCCAACCGAACAAATAATCGTAAAACGTCGAAAAATACCCTATATAGGGTATGTTTTCTTAAATAATTAGGTAAAATTTTAACATTCCTTCATCTTTTCTTCATCTTTCTTTTCCAACTTGCCACTTCAACTTCTGTATTTGCCATGATTAGGATTCTTGGATTTATCGTATTGCTCTTGGTTTCGGGGACGGCCTCGGCACAGACGGAAGCTTCCAAAAAAGCAGTACCTGCACAAGTCCAGTCTGGTGAAGCAGGGAAAAAGGTCGGGATTTCCAGTGCGGCAAGAAGGGGTTCTCTTCCCGGAACGATGAAGCCGGGCGCCAAAGCAGAACGGGATGCAAACGGCCCGGGAGTCGATGGCTCTAAAAAACATGTCCCAGGAAATGGTGCTGGACCCGGAAATCGGCCTGATGTCCGTGTTCCCAAAACCAGACCTGGAGGGCCAATAACCCGTCCTTCCGGCACACCGGGTACAAGACCGACTGTACCTCCGGGCACTAGACCAAACGTGCCAAGACAACGACCTCCAGGAGGCTGATCGTGTTTTGATTTTTCTGAATTCGTTTACCACCCGATTTTATCCACCCACCGCGACCACTGTACTTCATGAGAAAAGGTCTGGCCCTTTTGCTCCTCTTTCAGACTCTTTGGCTCAATCTTGGCAAAGCCCAAGAGTTGGATTCTCTTGCCGATTCGGTAGAGGCCGCTTCGCCTAGTTATCTTTTTCTTAGTTCCGGTTTTCAAAATCGTGTCAGCTTCATGGCCAGAGATTTTGGTCAGAAAATCCCGCTTTATTCAGCCGATTTGATGTATTGGCACCGATCAGGGATCTACCTCAATGCGACAATGGCTAAGTTTTTCATTACGGATTTGTCCTGGCAAAAGGGAATCGGTGGAGGATTTGCCAGACAGCTGACTGCAAAAACAGATGTCGATCTTTCTTACAACCAATTCTTTGGCGCCAGCAATCTCAATCAATCCGGTCAGGACAACATCGGGATGCTTCAAGGAACCTTCGGACTGGATTGGGGCTTGTTGTACTCCACTACCCAACTCATGTACTTAGTCAATCAGCCGGGAGATTTTTTTGTAGTCAGCCGACATTCCAGATACTTTGAAGTGGATCGGCGGATTGGGAGCAATGGCGTCTTGTCTTTTGAGCCCAGACTTTCGTTTTACTTGGGCACTAGCAATTACTACCGAATCGGAGGATACGAACTCACCTGGAGGCAGTACCAAGACACGCAGCGATTTAGTACTCAAGGGGTGGATTTGGCTGTTCCCATATCATTAAGCTTGGGCAATTTGGATCTCCAACTAGAGCCTCGGTGGGTAATTCCTACACAGGTGCCGGAATACGATTTGTCTTCCACAAATTTTCAATTGGCACTCAAAGCCACCTACGCTTTTCCCCTAAAAAGAACCAAATGAGAATCCTACTGGTAGAAGATGAGCGGGCATTGGCTAAAGAAATCAGCGATTTCCTTCAGTCAGAGCATCATGTAGTGGATGCGGTCAGTTCCAAAAAAATGGCCTCCGAAAATCTGGCCGTCAATTCGTACGATTTTGCCTTGGTGGACTTGGGCCTACCGGATGGAGATGGACTGGACCTGCTCCAGGATGTGAGTCGGTACCAAAAGGATGCTTCTGTCATCATTCTCACTGCACGGACGGAAGTTGGGGATAAAATCTTGGGACTGGAAAGCGGAGCTGACGATTACCTTTCAAAGCCTTTTTCCTTGCTGGAGTTGAAAGCCCGCATGCAAGCTATTATTCGCCGAAAAAGCGGATGGAGAAAAGATGTGATTCAGCTCGGAGGATTTGAAATTCATCTAAATGAGCCTCTTGTGGCTTTTGAAGGCCAGGAAATCAAGCTGACCAAGAAGGAATACATTCTCTTGCAGTTTATGCTGATCAACAAAAACCGGGTGCTCAACCGCTTTCAGCTTGCTGAGCATCTTTGGGGGGATCAGCTGGATGATGAGTATCAGTCCAACTACATCGATGTCCATGTAAAGAATATCCGTAAAAAACTCGGAGCATTTGGTCAGGTGGATTGGCTGGAGACGGTGAGGGGATTGGGTTACAAACTCATCGGATGACATGAAGCTTTTTCACAAACTGCTCATTTTTAATTTGCTAGGGAAAGGCTTGTTTCTCCTGATCTTTTTAATGTCAGGGCCTTATTTGCTGAGCTACCTGATTTTAAAAAATACCGACCGACAGTTGATTGAGAAAAAAAGTGAGGTCTTGGCACTCATTACTGCTGGAGGGATCGAGAGCTTTATCTCTGAAGAAAATCCCGAAGAGGGCTTTGGATCTTATAACATTTTGAAAGAAGAGTACATTTTGCTTGAGAAATCTGCCGGAGAGCGCTTTTTGGAGGACAGTATTTTTGTAGAGAAAAGAATCATCGAGGAGGAGGAAATAAGCTACCGGGTTTATGCAGACCTGATTGAGATCAACGGGGAAACTTACCTGCTTGAAATTGGACGAAGCCTCAGTACCATCGAGCAGATTGAGACCATCTTTTATCGGATAGCCATAGGGATTCTCTTTTCCTTTTTGGCACTATCGTTTTTCTTGGATTCCATGATCAGCAAGCGGATCATGGCACCTTTTAACAAAATCATCCAGACCAAAATCGCCCGAATCAACGAGCCGCAGGAGTTTCACGACCAGTCGATCCAAAGTACGACTCAGGAATTTGAGCTGCTGGACCAGGCGATTTCGGAGATGATGAAGCGGATCCAGAAGTCATTTAACCAGGAGCGGGTATTTATTTCTCATGCCTCCCACGAACTCAAGACGCCTATTTCGGTGCTTCAATCTAAGTTGGAGGCGATTTTCGGAGATGAAAATCTAAGCCCCTACCAGAGTGAAAAGCTGATGGACATGCAGAATACCCTGCAAAAAATGAAGAAGTCTGTCAATGCCTTGCTACTTCTTTCGAAGGTAAACAACGCCCAGTTCATCAAGACTGAAGCGGCCGATCTGAAGAAAATTCTGGAAGGCCTACTCGAGGACTGGGTAGATATCGCAGATGACAAAGGAATTGTGCTTCGGAAAGTAGGAGTGGATCCCTTCGTTTTTTCACAAACCAATTTTTCACTTTGCCAGATGATGATTCAGAATGGTCTCAGCAATGCAGTCAAATATGTGAAAGAGGGAGGGGAGATTTCGCTTTCCGGTAAAAAGTTTGACGACCGCTATGAGATTGTGATTGAAAATGATGGCGAGGGGATTGATGAAAAAATCTTAGATCAGGTCAAAAATGGCCTAGTATTCCTAAAAGATGTGACCAAAGAAAAATCAGGATTTGGGCTTCAGATCATGTTTAAGATTGCCATTTTCTTGGGTGTGGGATTGGAAATCACTTCAGAAAATGAAAAAACGAGGGTTTTGTTCAGATTTCCAATCGAAGGAAAAACTCGATGATTTTATTTTTTTCAAAAAAAAATCGAAAAAAATCACTTTTTCATTTTCCCTTCATCTTGACATCTGAATTTGGTCACGTTAACCAAAACGAACTAGACAATGAAATACTTCAAAAACCTCCTTTTCCTGTCGTATCTCCTTTTTATGGCAGCATGTACTGAGCAAGATGAATTGGCGGCAATCGCAGATCTCACGGCCCAAGATGCCACGGCGATTGACTTAGCCCAAACCTCAGGTCAGTTGGCCTCCGGGACTAGCTTTACAATAAGTGGAAATTCGCTGCAGATGGGTACCATCAATGCTCGTGTAGCAGAAACTAGCGAAACTGCACATGCCCCAGGTGGAATGGGACTGAAGGGAATGGGTAAAGGCAAAGGCGGTCATAAAGGAATCATGGACGGCTTGAACCTACTTGCTCCGAACGATGAAATACTAGCCATCATCGAGGCAGAAAGTGCCGGTGATATGCGCGGTTTCCGCATGTTTAAGTTTGGCGGAGCCACCATCACACATTATGATGCCTCAGGCAATGTGGTCAATCTGCCGGTTTTCAGTTCTATCGATGGACCGCATGGAGGTCATAGCGGCAATCAATTTCCTGAACTGGACTCCTTGTTGAGCTTGATTGTGAAGACGAAAGTGGATTTTGGCACAGGAGTGACCATCACCCGAAATGAGCAGGAGATCACGCGAAAAGGAGTGATTGAGATCCAGCGGGCCAAAGTAGGTAATGTCCTTACAGAGAAAATTGAGTTTAAAAGCTATTCCGTCAATGATATCCAAATCAGCGGGTTGAAAACAACCGTTTCTGAGTTTGACAAGACTACAGGAAAAGGCAGTGTGAAATCCAGCGTGGCAAATGGTAAGTTTATCTTCGCTGATGGAGAGGCTGCTATATGGACTTCTGAGAAAAGTAGAACTTCTGAAGTGGTACGCGGTGAAGACTCCCGAAAGCCGATCAGTGGTTCTATTGTGACCACTGTAAAAACAAAAATTGCATCTGCTTCCGGTGCTGTGATCTACTCCCATGAGACTACTACACCTTTGGAAGTTGACCTTTCCTGTCAGGGAAGAAGAAGAGGTCCGATCTCAGGAAAAGTGACGACACTATATAGAGATAATACCATTACCGTAGATTATGGAGATGGATCTTGCACCAATCAGACCATCACCATCACAGTAAACGGAGAAACTACCACCAAGACCATAGGCGGTTAAATTGGGTTAATTGAAAATCAAAAAAACCGACTCTTTTGGGTCGGTTTTTTTGTGGTTTTTAACTTTTCCAAAGTTCTAAACTTTGGAAAAGTTGATCTTAATTACTCAAGTCAATCTCTATATCAATT
>CALRRX020000080.1:0-9174 GCA_943370675.1 Reyranella massiliensis 521
CTCTTCTTTGTTGGTCTTTCTGCCTTCGCGCAAACGCCCAATTTCCCCATCGTCAAAGGGTTTGGAGGCATCTACGAAATCCCCGATGCCACCGAGCGTCCGGATGGCACTTTGGAATATAAAATCCTGGTGGATCTCACGTCCCCTTCTGAGGACAATAAGCAGATCTCCCGATTTGTGGACAATGTGGCAAGAATGATGAACTTACACGGACTTGCCGGTGTGACTAAGGATCGGATCAAGGTCAAAGTGATTGTTCATGGAGGAGGTATTTTCGCTTTGTTGAATGATGAGAATTACAAGAAGCGATTTGAGGTAGATAATCCCAATTTGAAAGTGTTCGAAGCCCTCGAAGAAGCCGGGGCGGAGATCCTGGTTTGCGGTCAGTCCCTTATCGCGCGTAATCTCAAAACAGCCGATCTTTGGCCGGGCGTGACAGTTGCCCATTCTGCATTGACTACGATCACGACTTATGTCCCGAAAGGATACATTCAGCTGAAATTCTAATTCACTACAATTTTGATTTTTCTAAAAAGCTCATTTCGAAAGGGATGAGCTTTTTTGATGAAGTAGGGTTGGAAAGGTTCTGTTTTGAATATTTATGTAAATGCTTGTGCCATAGATTATTCCTTCGACTCGAACTTTTTAACCCGAATAAATCTTTTGAAATCACTTACCTTTGAATTCTCAAAAGAACCTTCGTCTTTCTCCATGAGTGATGCTATCAAACACGAGTGCGGTATTGCCCTAATCAGGCTTCGAAAACCCACTCAATATTACATCGATAAGTACGGAACAGCCTCCTTTGCAGCCAATCGACTCTATGTCTTGATGCAAAAGCAGATCAACCGGGGACAAGATGGGGCAGGAGTTGCCAACATCAAGATCAACACCAAGCCCGGTACCCGATACATCAGTCGATACCGATCAATTGAACCCTCAGCGGTCAACGACATCTTCGATAAAATCAACAAGAAGTACAAAAAGGCCAAAAAAATCGGTGGTCACGATGCCCTCAGCGATGGGGAATGGCTCAAAGAAAACATTGCCTTTTCTGGGGAAGTCTGGCTCGGACACCTCAGGTACGGAACACACGGGGAAAACAGCATCGAAACGTGCCACCCTTTCCTCAAACAGAACAACTGGAGAAGCCGAAACCTCGTCATGGCCGGCAACTTCAACATGACGAACAACGAAGAACTTTTTGGAAAACTTGTCCAACTCGGACAGCACCCTAAGGAAAAAACCGACACCGTCACCGTAATGGAAAAAGTCGGACACTTTTTGGACGAAGAGAATCAACGCATTTTCGACAAATACAAGCACAACCATACCAACGAGCAGCTTACCCATATCATCGAAAATGAGATGGACGTTGCCCGAATCTTGAGAAGATCCTGTCGTGATTTTGACGGAGGCTATGCCATGGCAGGGATGATTGGTAATGGGTCAGCTTTCGTAGTGAGAGATCCATCCGGGATTCGTCCGGCGTTTTACTATGCAGATGATGAGGTGATCGTGATTGCCTCCGAAAAGCCAGCCATTAAATCTGCTTTCAACATTGATTTCAATGCGATTAAAGAGATCAAGCCGGGCCATGCGATTGTGATCAATAAGGATGGTTCTTACTCAGAGGATGAGATTCTACCAGCCAGAGAGAAGAAGTCCTGCTCTTTTGAGCGAATCTATTTTTCCCGAGGAACTGATCCGGGAATCTACCAAGAGCGAAAAAATCTAGGTAAGGCATTAATTCCGCAGATTCTGAAGGCCATTGACTTTGATCTGAAAAACACCGTCTTCTCCTACATTCCTAATACGGCTGAAACCGCCTTTTTGGGAATGATCGAAGGATTGGATGAATACTTGGTTGCCAAACGAAAGGAAGTACTCCTCGATGGCAAACCGCATGTAGGCGACTTGGACGAGCTCTTGAGTTTCCGCCCTAGAGTAGAAAAGCTAGTCAGCAAAGATGTGAAGCTTCGAACCTTCATCACCAGCGACGAAGACCGTGACTCAATGGTAGCGAGCGTGTACGATACGACTTATGAGGTAATCCGTCCGGGAATCGACACCGTGGTGGTGATTGATGACAGTGTCGTGAGAGGGACTACCTTGGAGAAAAGTATCCTTACCACACTCGATAAGTTGAATCCCAAGCGGATTGTGATTGTGTCCTCAGCACCTCAGATTCGATATCCGGATTGTTATGGCATCGATATGTCACGAATGAAGGAATTTATCGCTTTCCGTGCCGCCATTGCTTTGATTAAGGAACGCAAAATGGAAAACTTGTTGGATCAGGTGTATGAGGCTTGTGTCTCAAAGCCCCATCATTCAGAAAACTTTGTCAAGCAGGTTTACGCACCGTTTACCGATGAAGAGATTTCTGACAAAGTTGCCGAGATTGTAACTACACCGGAGATTAATGCCGAGGTAAAAGTAATTTTCCAAACGGTAGACAATCTCCACAAGTGCATTCCAGAGCATTTGGGGGATTGGTACTTCACCGGTGATTATCCGACTACAGGAGGTACTCGTGTCGTTAATCGCGCCTTTGCCAACTATATGGAAGGCAAAGTGGTCAGAGCGTATTGATTGGATATTCTGAGTTTGATATTTGAAAGGCGTGAAGGTAATCTTTACGCCTTTTTTTATGTGGTTGGGGCTTGGATTCGACTTCAAAGGTTTATTTTCATCTTCAGAAAAATGAAAGTAAACTCATGGAAATAAATACCCCCCTTCTCAAGCAACTCTGTGAAATCGCTGGAGCGCCCGGTTTTGAAAAGCGTGTTCGAGACCTTGTGATTGACTTGGTTAAACCACATGCTGATGAAGTCAGCACAGACAATCTTGGAAATGTCATTGCCATCAAACGAGGCAAGAGAAACCATGAAGGAAAGCGGGTGATGGTTGCCGCACACTTGGATGAAATCGGCTTTATCGTCACTCATATCGATGAACAGGGTTTTTTGAGGTTCCACACCTTAGGAGGATTTGACCCGAAAACATTGACCGCCCAGCGGGTGATCGTGCATGGCAAAAAAGACCTGATCGGAGTCATGGGCAGCAAACCTATCCACGTGATGTCTGTCGAGGAGCGAGCCAAACTTCCGAAGACGACAGACTTTTTTATCGATCTGGGAATGACCAAGGAGGAGGTTGAAAAATACATCTCCATCGGTGATCCCGTGACCCGTGACCGAGAGTTGATTGAAATGGGTGACTGTGTGAATTGTAAGTCGATTGATAACAGAGTGGCCGTTTTTATCCTGATCGAAGCTTTGAAGAAGCTGGAAAACCCTGCCTATGATGTCTATGCGACATTCACTGTGCAGGAAGAAGTCGGTATCCGTGGCGCCAATGTGGCTGCTCACAGCATCAATCCGGATTTTGGAATTGCACTTGATACGACGATTGCCTTTGATGTTCCCGGAGCGGCAGCTTATGAAAAAGTAACCGAACTCGGAAAAGGTACCGCCATCAAGATCATGGATGCTATGACGATCTGCGATTACCGAATGGTGGAATTTATGAAGCAGACAGCGATCAAAGAAGCCATTTCTTGGCAGCCTGAAATCCTGACAGCCGGAGGAACCGACACTGCTGGTGTTCAACGCATGGGCAAGCAGGGTTCGATCGCTGGAGCGATTTCCATCCCAACTCGCCACTTGCATCAGGTGATCGAAATGGCACATAAAAAAGATATCGCTGATTCCATCTCGCTACTTGTCGCCTGTCTCGAGCAGATCGATGGGTATGATTGGAAGCATTGAGGTTTCCTCACATAGTAATTTATATTCATCGTTGTAGGGTTGTCCGCTAAAGCTGTTGTAGGGTTATCCGCTAAAGCTGTTGTCAGGTTGTCCGCTAAAGCTGTTGTCGGGTTGTCCGCTAAAGCTGTTGTCGGGTTGTCTGCTTAGCTGATGTCAAGTTGTCCGCAGAGCTGTTGTCGGGTTGTCTGCTTAGCTGTTGTCAAGTTGCTTGCAAAGCTGTTGTAGGGTTATCCGCTAAAGCTGTTGTCAGGTTGTCCGCAGGGCTGTTGTCGGATAACTGCTGACAACGCGACAACCCTGAGAACCTGACAACCTTGACAACCTTGACAACTTGATAACTCTGACAACCAGACAACCTTGACAACTTGATAACTCTGACAACCTTGACAACTTGACAACTTGATAACTCTGACAACCTTGACAACCTTGACAACTTGATAACTCTGAAAACCAGACAACCCTGAGAACCAGATAACCCAATAACCCACCAAGCCTATGAAATCCATCCTCCCTTTCTTTTCTATCCTTTTCCTCCTCTCTTGGCAAAAAGCTGAAAAAGCGAACGTCACCTCACATACTGCTGAGTCTGAGTGGCAGATCCTTTTCAACGGGAAAGATCTCACTGGATGGACTCCTAAGATTCATCATCATGAAGTAGGGGATAACTATGCTAATACCTTTCGGGTAGTAGATGGAGCGATTGTGGTGGATTATGAGGGTTATGAAAAATTCGAGGATCGCTTTGGACATCTTTTTTACGAGAAGCCTTATTCTAACTATCACCTGAGTTGGGAGTATCGCTTTACGGATGAGTTCATGGAAGATGCTCCTAGCTATACCTTTCGAAATTCAGGAGTGATGTTTCATTCACAGGCACCTGAGACAATTCTGAAAGAGCAGGATTGGCCGATCTCGGTGGAGTATCAGATGTATGCCGAGGAAAAAGAAGGAGTAGCCCGACCTACAGGAAATATGTGCAGTCCGGGAACAGACATTGTTTTCGAAGGGAAAATCGATCCACGTCACTGTATCAATTCTTCAGGTCCAACCTTCAAATGGGATCAGTGGGTGAGAGCAGAATTGATCGTTTACGGGGATTCCATTGTACATCATCTGGTCAACGGAGATACTGTTTTGACTTACAGCAAACCTCAGATCGGTGGGGGAGTTGCTAATCGCTTTGACCCGGCTGTCAAGGTGGATGGTACGCCACTTAAATCAGGATATATTGGTCTTCAAAGTGAAGGTCAGGGCGTGATGTTTAGGGATATCAGGATTAGAGCGCTGTGAAAAGAACTAATTGTCCTAATAAAATCCCACTCTTCATTATCAATTACAATCACTTAATTTTTTCAAGAAAAAAAGAGGGAAAAATACGTTTACATTTCAGACTAGAAATCTAAGGATCGACCCAAACCAATCAGCTGGAAATTAGTTGGATTTTTGTGAATTGATCTACTTTCATCTTCATTTTGAATTCCATGTTTAAGATAGCTTTACTGCTTAGTTTACTTTTCCAAGGGCTTAATACAACAGAAGACAGCCTTAAGATGGAGCTTCGGAAGACCCAAGACCCGGCTGTCAAGGCATCCATTTATTACAATCTTGCTAAAACTTATTACGGTTCAGATCAGGATTTAGCAATCGCCTATGCAGATTCTTCCCTGATCTTTAGCCAGCAGGCTGAAGTCCCAAAAATGAAAGCCAATGCAATCAATATCAAGGCTGTGGCTTACCTGATCAAATCGGATTTTGAAACTTCTATGAAGTACAATCTTGAGGCGCTTAAAATCCGGGAAACCATTCAGGATACGGTTGGATTAATTGATTCTTACCTCAATTTGGGAAATGTTCTTTACCGCTCTGGGAAAAGTAAGGAAGCAGTGGAACGCTATAAAAAAGCGCTGATCTATGCAAAAATGGCGAATAGCCAGCGGGGTTTGAGTTTGATTTACAACAATATCGGTAGCTATTTTCGGGATAGGTGGAAGTTGACCAGTGTTACTGCTGATTTGGATTCAGCTAAATTTTACCTCAGTCAGTCACTGGAAATGAAAACCAGTCTCAATGATTCCAGAGGCTCTATCCATACTCTAAATCAACTTGCCGAATTGGCCATGGCTGAGAAAAACTACATGTTGGCAGAGAGTTACCTCAACCGAGGATTGGAAGTGTCTCAAGGAGTAGAGGATGGGGAGCTTCGGATTTCTTTGTTGACTCAACTGACTGAATTCAATTTGGAGGTGGGAGATAAGGGACAGGCCCTTACCTACGCGCAAGGCGCCTATGAAATTGCCGAGAATATGGAATCAACCTATATGATCTCCCACACTTCGGGATTTGTATCTAGGGCCCATGAAGCGCTTGGTAACTACAAACAAGCCCTTGATTTCAATAAAAAGAAACTCGAAGCTGAAGAGCTACTCAATAATGAGAACAATCAAAAAATTAGGGAAGATTTGCTGATTCAATATGAGTCTGAGAAAAAGGAATTGGAAAATCAGCGCTTGTTAGAAGAACAGCGGTTTTTGGATTTGAGCATCCAACGAAAAAATGAACTTCTGATTGGAGCTGGAATCATCCTTTTTGGACTAATAGGCATAGGGTTTTTACAAAAAAAGAAAAACTCAGAATTGGCCAATGCACAACAAGAACTTCGGTATGCATTGAATCAGCTGACTGAGAAAAATGGAGAAATCGAGCATCAATCAAACTTGCTTCTTGAATCCAATGAAGCGCTGAAGGAATCCAATACCATTCGTGAGCGTCTCTTGTCTGTGGTTTCACATGACTTGAAAACCCCTCTCAATTCCTTGAATCTCCTTCTTGATTTTTGGGAGAAAAAAGAGTTTTCTGCCGAAGAAATAGCAGCGATCCTACCTAAGATTTCTCAGCAAACGAAGACTGTTCAAGGTCTGCTTGAAAACCTTCTCGAATGGGCCCAAACCCAAATGGAATACAGTAAGCTACAGTTTGCGGAGGTCAATCTAAGAAGCCTCGCAGAGGAATCTATTACGTTGGCAAAAACTGCTGCTGAAGGAAAAAAATTGGACATTATCAACGAGATACCTGAGGAGGTCAGCCTTTACACGGATCGAGACCGATTGAATTTTATCATCAGGAACCTTATTTCCAACGCCTTGAAATTCACTCCTTCAGAAGGTCAGATTCTAGTTTCCTATGAGGCTGAGGGTAAAGGAAGAATCAAGGTAATCGATAATGGAATCGGGATGAGTAAATCTCGGATGCAGGCACTTTTTTCCCAAGGAATGGGCCCTTCCAAAGGCACAGAGGGAGAAAAAGGCTCCGGTGTCGGACTCTTGCTCTGTAAAGAATTTGCGGAGAGCTTGGGTGCCAAATTAGATGTAGTAAGTGAAGTCAAAAAGGGATCCACCTTTTCTATTCAGTTGGGTTAAGAAATAAGTTAGATCACCATGTAGAATAAAAAATCCAGAGCTGCAAGGCTCTGGATTTTATTTTTATCTTCGAAGATCCGCGACGTTTTCAGCTAGGACTTGCCTACTACAAGCATATCAGCGGGAAATCGTATTTATGTATCAAACCTTCGAGGTCTTGAAGACCTCAAAGGTGTTTAACCCAACTTCGCCAAGCTTTCTTCCAAAGCTTTAATCTTGGCTTCAGCATCAGCCTGCTTTTTGCGTTCCATTTCGAGGACATTGGCAGGTGCACCAGCGACAAAGCGCTCATTGCTCAACTTTTTCATCACCGAAGCCAAGAAGCCTTGCGCATATTCCAGTTCCTTTTTCAGGTTAGCCTTTTCCTCTTCGATATTGATGGATTCACCCATCGGGATAAAGCACTCGTCAGATTTGACTACAAAGCTCATCGCATTATCCACCTTTTCGGCAAAGTTCAGAGAAGATAGGTTAGCCAACTTGGTCAGCACTGCCGCAAAGCGATTGTAAAGCTCCGGATTCTTAGCATTGATACTCAGATCGAGAGCTTCTTTTGGAGACATACCTTTGGAAGCACGGAGGTTTCTCACTTGGGATACTACATCAAATACCTGTGCCGCATCCTCGATGATTTTCCCATCGAATGCTTTTGCCTCCGGCCATGTGGCCAGAATCAGGGATTCTTCCACTGATCTCTCAGTGATTTGATGCCAAAGTTCCTCGGTAATGAAAGGCATAAACGGATGGAGGATTTTCAAAATGCCTTCGAAAAGGGCAATCGTTTTGTCATACGTCGCCTGATCGATCGGATGCTGATAAGCCGGCTTGATCATCTCCAAATACCAGGAGCAGAAGTCATCCCATACCAGTTTGTAGGTAGCCATCAAGGCATCGGAAATTCTAAACTTCTCGAAGTGCTCATTGATCTCTGTGAGGGCCTGATTGAAGCGGTTTTCAAACCAAGCGATGCTGGACGCATTGGCAGCGCCATCTAGGCTTGGATCGATTTCCCAACCTTTGACCAGTCGGAATGCATTCCAGATTTTGTTGGCGAAGTTTCTGCCTTGCTCGACAAGTTTGTCGTCGTATGGTAAGTCATTTCCAGCAGGAGAGGAGAAAAGCATACCTGTTCTCACTCCATCTGCACCATACTGAGCTATCAATTCAAGTGGATCGGGAGAGTTGCCGAGTGACTTGGACATTTTTCTTCCAAGCTTATCTCTCACGATACCGGTCAGGTATACGTTTTTGAAAGGCTTTTCTCCAGTGTATTCATAACCTGCAATGATCATTCTCGCCACCCAGAAGAATAGAATTTCCGGTGCCGTCACCAAGTCATTGGTAGGGTAGTAGTACTTTAGTTCCTCATTAGGCTTCCCTGTGGAAAAGACTTCTGTGTCAAATACCGAGATCGGCCACAGCCAAGAGCTAAACCAAGTATCCAACACATCTTCGTCTTGCTTGAGATCAGCCAAGGTATAACTTGTTCCGAATTGGGAATTAGCTTGGGCTAAGGCATCTTCAGCAGTCTTGGCAACTACAAATTCTCCGTTAGGAAGGTAAAATGCCGGAATTCGATGTCCCCACCAGAGTTGACGGGAGATACACCAGTCGCGTACATTTTCCATCCACACGCGATACATGTTTTTGAACTTCGGCGGATGCAATTGGATCACATCTTCCATCACCGAGGTGAAAGCAGGCTTGGTGATTTCGTCCATTTTGAGGAACCACTGCAAGGAAAGCTTCGGCTCAATTACCGCATCAGTTCGCTCGGAATGGCCAACATTGGACTTGTAGTCTTCGATTTTTGCAAGTTGTCCTGCTTCATCGAGTAGTTTACCGATTTTCTTTCTGGCAATAAATCGATCTTCACCTACCAGAATCTGGGCTTTCTCATTTAGGGTACCGTTATCGTTGAGGATATCGATGACCTCTAGCTTGTGCTTGATACCGAGTTCGTAGTCGTTGATGTCATGAGCAGG
>CALRRX020000081.1:0-9171 GCA_943370675.1 Reyranella massiliensis 521
AGCGTATTTCTCGAGTATTCCAAATGCACGCCAATAAGCAAAACCAAATCGAACGATTGGTAGCTGGTGATATTGGTGCTGTGGTAGGTTTCAAAGACATCAAAACAGGAGATACACTTTGTGATGAAAAGCGCAAAGTAGTATTGGAATCCATGGTATTCCCAGAGCCAGTTATTGGTTATGCTATTGAGCCAAAAACCCAAGCCGACGTAGATAAATTGGGTATGGCAATTGCCAAATTGGTCGAAGAAGATCCAACTCTTCAGGTAAACACTGATCACGAAACAGGTCAGACGATCCTAAGAGGAATGGGTGAACTTCACCTTGAAATCATCATCGATCGTTTGAAGAGAGAATTCAAGGTTGAAATCAACCAAGGTGCTCCTCAGGTTGCGTACAAAGAAGCTCTTTTCGGTTCTGTGGAACACAAGGAAGTTTATAAGAAGCAGACTGGTGGTAAAGGTAAATTTGCAGATATCGTATTCGAACTTGGACCTAAAGACCCAGATCCAGAGACTGGCGAAATTAAACCAGGACTTGACTTTGTCAATGGTATCGTTGGTGGTGTAATTCCAAAGGAATTTATCCAGCCTGTTCAGAAAGGTTTCCAAGAGGCGATGAAGAATGGTCCCTTAGCTGGTTATCCAATCGAAGCGATGAAAGTTAGATTGTTTCATGGTTCTTACCATGATGTTGACTCTGACGCTCTTTCTTTCGAATTGGCAGCTAGAATTGGTTTCAAAGAGGCAGCTAAGAAATGTAGACCTCAGTTGCTTGAGCCTATCATGGCTGTAGATGTAGTGACACCGGATGAATATACTGGTCCTATCACGGGCGACTTGAACAGAAGAAGAGGATTGATGAAAGGTATGGATACCAAAGGCACCTCTACTGTTGTAAAGGCCTCTGTTCCATTGTCAGAATTGTTCGGTTATGTAACTGACTTGAGAACTATCACTTCTGGTAGAGCGACAGCTTCTTTGACGTTCTCTCATTATGAGCCTGTTCCAAACAACATTGCTGAAGCGGTAATTGCGAAAGTAAAAGGTGATAAAGCCTAATTGAAAAGATCATGAATCAGAAAATCAGAATAAAATTGAAATCCTACGATCATAGCCTGGTGGATAAGTCATCAGAGAAGATCGTAAAGGCAGTAAAGGCAACTGGCGCAGTAGTAGTTGGTCCTATTCCATTGCCTACTAAGAAAGAAAAGTTTACGGTTTTGAAATCTCCACACGTAAACAAAAAGGCAAGAGATCAGTACCAGCTTTGTACCTACAAAAGACTGGTGGATATCTACTCTAATTCCTCAAAAACTGTGGATGCGTTGATGAAAATCGAGCTTCCAAGTGGTGTGGATGTAGAAATCAAAGTCTGATTGGACCTTAAGTTCTAATTTTGAAAGGCCTGCAATTGCTGCAGGCCTTTTTTCTTTTTTAGAATTGGGTCTTTGGTAGAAATTGTTCATCTGCAGGGTAATCTTCAATATTTTCCTAATTGTTTGAAAATATTAGAGTTGGGATTTGCTGCCAAATATTATTTCAGTAACTTTGCAGTCCTTAAAAAGGGCCCAAGTGTATAAACACTTGTGGATTATCAAATTATCTTATTTAAGATGTCTGGTATTATAGGTAAAAAAGTAGGTATGACTAGCATCTTCAGTGCCGATGGGCGTAATGTCGCATGCACGCTAATAGAAGCTGGTCCTTGCGTAGTGACGCAAGTAAAAAACGTTGAAACAGACGGGTACAACGCAGTGCAGTTGGCATTCGGTGAGCGAAAGGAGAAAAATACTCCTAAGCCATTGATCGGTCATTTTAAAAAGGCCGGCACCACGCCAAAGCAGAAGGTTGTTGAGTTCCGTGACTTCAGGGTCGAGTTTGAAGGCCAAGTGGAGCTCGGAAAGACAGTAAGTGCTGGAGAGGTTTTCGTAGAAGGTGACTTCGTAGATGCCATCGGTACTTCAAAAGGTAAAGGATTCCAAGGTGTTGTAAAGCGTCATGGTTTTGCTGGTGTGGGTGGACAAACTCACGGTCAGCATAACAGACAAAGACACCCAGGTTCTATTGGTGCTTGTTCTTGGCCATCAAGAGTATTCAAAGGCATGAGAATGGCCGGACGTACTGGTGGTGACAGAGTTAAAGTTATCAACCTGAAAGTGTTGAGAGTGTATCCTGAGCAAAACCTTCTCTTGGTTTCCGGTTCAGTACCAGGTCCTAAAAATTCTTTCGTAATTCTTGAGAAATAAGCCATGGAATTAGCAGTAATCAATCATAAAGGACAAGAAACAGGTAGAAAGGTGACTCTTTCTGACGAGATCTTCGCGATCGAACCAAATGATAACGCGATCTACTTGGATGTGAAGCAGTACCTGGCTAATCAAAGACAGGGTACTCACAAATCAAAAGAAAGAAATGAAGTAGCAGGTTCTCCTAAGAAGATCAAGAAGCAAAAAGGCACCGGTGGTGCTCGTGCAGGATCTTTGAAGGCGCCTAACTTCCGTGGTGGAGGTAGAGTATTTGGCCCTAGACCAAGAGACTACTCTTTCAAGCTAAATAAAAAAGTAAAGCAATTGGCACGTAAGTCTGCTCTTTCTTACAAAGCAAAGGAGAATAGCCTTATGGTATTGGAAGATGTTTCTTTCGATGCGCCTAAAACCAAAAACTATATCGCTTTGCTAAACGGACTTTCTCTGTCAGATAAGAAAACATTGTTAGTGCTCTCTGAGGACAACAAAAATGTATTCCTGTCAAGCAGAAATCTTCCAAAGGCGAAAGTTGTGACTGTAAATGATGTGAATACTTACCAACTCCTCAATGCTGACCATTTGGTACTGTGCGAAGGATCTGTAAGTAAATTAGAAACCATTTTATCGAAATAAGACAATGGATATTCTGAAGCAGCCTTTGATCACAGAAAAGATCTCTGCACTTAACGAAAAGGGAGTTTACGGCTTTATTGTCGAAAAGACTGCCGATAAGGAGCAGATCAAATCTACTGTGGAGAAAAAATATGGTGTAAAAGTAGTTTCTGTTCGTACCATGAGATATGCTGCGAAACATAAGACGAGATACACCAAGAATAAAATTGTATCAGGCTTTACTAATGCTTACAAAAAAGCAATCGTGCAAGTAGCTGATGGTGAAGTAATTGATTTTTACGGAGAAATTTAATTGAATCAATATCATGGCAATTAAAAAATTGAAGCCTGTAACTCCGGGAACACGATTCAGAGTAGCTCCTGCTTTTGACGAGATTACCAAGTCAAAACCAGAAAAGTCACTCCTCGCTCCTGCGAAGAAATCAGGCGGTAGAAATAATGAAGGCAAAATGACAGCTCGCTACATTGGCGGCGGTCATAAGAGAAGACTCAGAATTGTAGACTTCCAAAGAAACAAGTTTGGTGTACCAGCTACCGTAAAGGCTATCGAATACGATCCAAACAGAACAGCCCGTCTTGCCCTACTATATTATGCAGATGGTGCTAAGGCCTACATTATCGCTCCGGAAGGTTTGCAAGTGGGACAAACAGTGATTTCCGGTGAGCAAGTTGCTCCAGAAGTGGGCAACGCCATGCCTATGGCAAATATCCCAATGGGTACGATTGTACACAATGTGGAATTGAAGCCAGGTAAAGGTGGTGCATTGGCTAGAAGTGCGGGTGGATATGCTCAGATCGTAGCTAGAGATTCTAGGTACGTTACTGTGAAGCTACCTTCTGGCGAAATGAGACTTATCCTTGGGGCATGTATGGCTACAGTGGGTACTGTATCCAATGCAGACCATATGAACGTAGTTCTGGGTAAAGCTGGTCGTAAAAGATGGCTTGGTGTCAGACCTCGTACAAGAGGTGTGGCTATGAACCCAGTGGATCACCCAATGGGTGGTGGTGAAGGTCGTTCTTCAGGTGGTCATCCAAGATCACGTAAAGGTCTTCTTGCAAAAGGAAAGAAAACCAGAGCGCCTAAGAAGTATTCAAACAAATTCATCATCAGCAAAAGATCTAAGTAATTATGGCACGTTCATTAAAAAAAGGTCCTTATATCGAACACCACCTGGTGAAGAAAGTAGATGCCATGAACGAGTCAGGCAAGAAATCTGTCATCAAGACTTGGTCAAGAAAATCCATGATTTCTCCGGATTTCGTTGGACATACCTTCGCTGTGCATAACGGAAACAAGTTTATCCCAGTATTTGTAACTGATAATATGGTAGGTCACAAATTGGGTGAATTTGCACCAACCAGAAACTTCCGTGGCCACATTGCTAAAAAAGATAAAGGAAAGAGATAATCATGGAAGCAATAGCAAGATTAAGAAACGTTCCTACTTCCCCGCGCAAAATGCGCCTGGTGGCTGACCTCGTGAGAGGTAAGAGAGTAGGATTGGCCCTTAGCATATTGAAATTCACTCCTAACCATGGAGCGATCAAATTGGAGAAACTTCTCCTTTCAGCTGTGGCCAATTGGCAGGCAAAAAATCCGGATGCCAAACTTGAGGATGCAGATCTTTACGTTAAAACCATCATGGTTGACGAAGGACGCTCACTTAAGAGACTTAGACCTGCTCCTCAGGGACGTGGTCATAGAATCCGCAAGAGATCCAATCATGTAACCCTCGTAATTGATGCTTTCAATTCCGGTGATGTTACCGCTGAGGTAGTAGAATCAAACGAAAAGGCAAATTAAGAAAAGACTATGGGACAAAAGATTAACCCAATAGGATTTAGACTTGGTGTAATCAAGGGCTGGGATTCCAACTGGTATGGTGGGAAAGACTTCGCAGAAAAATTATACGAAGATCAACAAATCCGTAAATACGTCCTTGCCAGAATACCAAAAGGCGGTATTGCCAAAGTGATCATTGAGCGTACGCTTAAAAGAATCACTCTGACTATCCATACTGCTAGACCGGGTGTTGTAATTGGTAAAGGTGGAGCCGAAGTAGATAAGCTTAAAGAAGAACTTAAGAAGATCACCAACAAGGATATTCAAATCAATATCTTCGAAATTAAGCGACCTGAGCTGGACGCTAAATTAGTGGGTGAGTCTATCGCACAGCAGCTTCAAGCTAGAATTTCCTTCCGTCGTGCCATGAAGCAGGCGATCGCAGCTACCATGAGAGTAGGTGCTGAAGGAATTAAAGTTAAACTTTCTGGCCGTTTGGGCGGTGCTGAAATGGCACGTTCTGAAATGTACAAAGAGGGACGTATTCCTCTTCATACCCTGAGAGCAGATATTGATTATGCGATCTCCGAAGCACTTACTGTGTACGGAATCATCGGAATCAAAGTATGGATATTCAAAGGTGAAGTGTACGGAAAGAGAGATCTTTCTCCAAACCAAGGTGCAGCTAACGAACCAAAAGGTCAGCGTCCAGCAGCGCCAAAGGGAAGAGAGAAAGACGGTCCAAGACGTAGAAAAAGAAATAACTAATTTTCACCTTTCTAAGTGAGAAATCATGTTACAGCCGAAAAGAACTAAATTTAGGAAGATGCACAAGGGCCGTGTCAAAGGCCTTGCTACAAGAGGCGCTGAGCTTTCTTTTGGCAACTTTGGCATTAAATCCCTTGAGCCAGGATGGATTACTTCTCGCCAGATCGAGGCAGCTCGTATTGCCATGACAAGAGCGATGAAGAGAGAAGGACAGGTTTGGATCAGAATATTCCCTGACAAGCCTATCACTAAAAAGCCCGCAGAGGTACGTATGGGTAAAGGTAAAGGTGCTCCAGAATATTGGGTTGCCGTTATCAAGCCAGGTACTATCCTTTTCGAAGCTACAGGCGTGAGCCTGGAGACCGCTCAAGAGGCGTTGAGACTTGCGCAGCAGAAGCTACCCGTAAGTACAAGATTTGTTGTAAGAAGAGACTACGCTGAATAATCAGGAACCATGAAAAACACTGAAATCAGATCACTTTCAGCAAGTGAAATAGCCGAGCGACTTGTCGCTGAGCAGGAGAATCTAGGCAAATTGAAGTTTGCTCATTCGATTTCTCCAATTGAGAATCCTAATAGAATCAGAGAGTCTAAGCGTCTAGTCGCAAGATTGAAGACAGCATTGCACTCCAAATAACTAGCTAACAGAAAAGAAAATGGCTACGATTGAGAGAAATCTTCGCAAAGAAAGAATTGGGAAGGTCGTAAGCAACAAAATGGATAAGTCCATCACTGTAGCTGTAGAGCGTAAGGTAAAACATCCTATCTACGGCAAGTTTGTTGCTAAAACCACCAAATTTATGGTTCATGACGAGAAGAATGAGTGTAACCCAGGTGACTTGGTTAAAATCAGCGAAACTCGTCCGCTGAGCAAGAATAAGCGTTGGAGATTAGTTGAAATTATTGAAAGGGCTAAGTAATCATGATACAGCAAGAATCCAGACTAAGCGTTGCAGATAATTCCGGTGCCAAAGAGGTATTGGTAATCCGCGTGTTGGGAGGAACGGGTAAGCGTTATGCTTCTATCGGTGATAAAGTAGTCGTGACTGTAAAGTCGGCCCTATCTTCCAGCAATATGAAAAAGGGTACCGTTTCAAAAGCGGTAATCGTAAGAACCAAAAAAGAAATTCGTAGAAAAGACGGTTCTTATATCAGATTCGAAGACAATGCTGCTGTGTTGCTTAATAACAACGATGAGCCAAGAGGTACACGTATCTTTGGTCCAGTCGCAAGAGAGCTCAGAGAAAAGCAATTCATGAAAATCATTTCCTTGGCCCCTGAAGTACTTTAATCATGGAAAGAAAATTCAATAAGCAGCCTAAGCTGCATATAAAAACCGGTGATACTGTAAAAGTTATTGCTGGCGATGACAAAGGAAAAACTGGGAAGGTACTTTCAGTTGATACTGAAAAAAGAAAAGCTATAATAGAAGGCTTAAACATGATTACAAAGCATGTCAAGCCTACTGCAGCTAAACCACATGGAGGTATTGAGAAGAAAGAAGCTTCTCTTCACATAAGTAACCTCATGTTGGTGGATCCTAAAACTGGTGAAGCTACTCGTACTGGCCGTAAGGTGAATGAAAATGGTAAACTCGTGAGATTCTCAAAGAAAACTGGGGAGGTGATCAATGGCTAATCCAAGAATTAAAGAAAAGTATTTGAACGATATCGTTCCAGCTTTGAAAGAGAAGTTTCAGTACTCCTCGGTAATGCAGGTTCCAAAGTTGACAAAGATTGTCCTTAACAAAGGAATCGGTGCTGCTGTAGCTGATAAGAAGCTTGTTGATCAGGGAGTTGAAGAACTTTCATTGATTACAGGTCAGAAGGCTATTGCTACGAAGTCAAAAATCGCGGTTTCTAACTTCAAGTTAAGAGAAGGTATGCCTATCGGTGCGAAAGTAACTCTCAGAGGTGAAAAGATGTATGAATTTCTTGACCGCTTGATGACTGTTGCTTTACCACGAGTTCGTGATTTCAAAGGGATCTCCGATAAAGGGTTCGATGGTAGAGGTAATTACACGCTTGGTGTTACTGAGCAGATTATTTTTCCTGAGATCTCTATCGAGAAAGTAAATAGAATCTCCGGAATGGACATCACTTTCGTGACTACTGCCGGTACAGATGAGGAGGCTTTGGCTCTGCTTAAAGCTTTCGGTATGCCTTTCGTCAATAAAAATAATCAAGAATAATCATGGCAAAAGAGTCCATCAAAGCTCGTGAGAGAAAAAGAGAAAGACTGGTAGCCAAGTATGCTAAGAAAAGATCCGAGCTTAAAGCTGCAGGTGACTACGAGGCTCTTGACAAATTACCAAAGAATGCTTCTCCAGTGAGACTTCATAATAGATGTAAGTTGACAGGTCGACCTAAAGGATACATGAGGAAATTCGGTATCAACAGGGTTACCTTCAGAGAAATGGCATCTGCTGGAAAGATCCCTGGTTTGACTAAGTCTAGCTGGTAAAATAACGACAGTAGTTTTTATTCTAAAAATCAATTCGTAACTTTGCACGCCCAATTCGGGTGCTGCTAGACTATACTAATATGACTGATCCAATAGCTGATTATCTAACTCGTTTGAGAAATGCCATAAAGGCTTCTCATAGAATAGTTGAGATACCTGCCTCTAACATCAAGAAAGAGATCACTAAAGTTTTGCATGAAAAGGGTTATATCCAGAACTATAAGTTTGAAGATAACGGTCCTCAAGGTCTAATTAAAATTGCCTTGAAGTACAATCCTACAACAAAGCAGAACGCCATAGTGAGTCTGGAAAGAGTTAGTACTCCAGGTTTAAGAAAATATGTCAAGCATGATGAACTCCCAAGAGTTATCAATGGTCTTGGTATTGCAATCGTATCCACCTCTAAAGGTGTGATGACAGACAAAGAAGCCCGTACTGAAGGTATTGGAGGCGAAGTACTTTGCTACGTATATTAATTTACTATCATGTCTAGAATAGGTAAAAAACCAATAAATATACCTGGCGGTGTTACTGTAGACGTGTCAGCTCATGGAACTGTCACTGTTAAAGGTCCAAAAGGTACTCTGACTCAGGATGTGAATCCCGATATTCAGGTAAAGGTAGAAGGAAAGGAAATTGTTCTTTCTAGACCTACTGAATCTAAGCGTCATAAGTCTTTACATGGTCTTTACAGAGCTTTGATCAATAATATGGTCATTGGTGTTTCTGAAGGTTACAAAAAAGACTTAGAGCTCGTAGGTGTAGGTTACAAGGCTTCCAATCAGGGCCAAGTGCTTGAGCTTAGTTTAGGCTACTCCCACAGCATCTTTATGGCATTACCAAACGAAATTTCTCTTAAAACAGAAACTCCAAAAGGTAAGAATCCAGTGATCACGTTGGAAGGAATTGATAAAGAATTGATCGGTCAAGTAGCAGCGAAAATCCGCTCTCTGCGTAAGGTTGAACCTTACAAAGGTAAAGGTGTGCGCTTCACCGGTGAAGTTGTTAGACGTAAGGCTGGTAAAACTGCCGGTAAAAAATAATAGGTTATGGCATTTAATAAGAATTCCAGAAGACTTAGAATCAAGCAGGGTATCAGGAGAAAAATCTCTGGTACTGATTCCAGACCTCGTTTGTCAGTTTTCAAAAGCAACACTGGCATCTATGCACAACTGGTGGATGATCTTAAAGGTATCACTGTTGCACAAGCTTCCTCAAAAGAACTCGGATCAAAGGCTAATACCAATGTATCTGTATCTAAAGAGGTAGGAAAG
>CALRRX020000082.1:0-9154 GCA_943370675.1 Reyranella massiliensis 521
GCCAATCTCATTGGATGATTTACCACTCTTGTGAAGCTCGACAACCATCTTCTTAAATTCCTTGTCAAAGCTTCTTCTTGTCCTGTCATTCATTGATTCTAAGTTAAGGGGCTTAACTTACTGTCCAATCAAATGTAGCTGCTCCACTATTCTTTAGTGCATTGATAAGACCTTGAAGCTTAAATTTTAGCTTTTCAGTTATATCTAAAATGTCTTTGCACTCTTTCTCATTAGTATAACCCCAATCCAGAGCTCTATAAGCTTGAGACCTCACCTCTCCGTTTGATCCTTTTGCGATATATAGGAAGTTGATAAATTCTTTATTTCCATCTCGCTCAAACCCTTCTGCAATATTGTCCATGCATGACTCTGCCGCAGAAGAAATTTGAGCAGAGAACCTAAAATCCTTTACAAATTGACCTTTTGAAGTAATGATTTTCACCAATTTGGAGAGTTCTCTTGCCAATTGCCAAACTTGTAATTCTTCAAAATTTTCAATTTCAGCCACGATTAACCTTTAACACTTAACGGTTAACAAAAACTAGTCAATCTTAACTTCTTTAAACTCCCCTTGATGTTCGAGAAACCACTGATAGGTTTTGCGGATGCCATCTTCTAAGCTTGTTTTTGCTTTCCAGCCTGAGGAGGTCATTTTGGAGACGTCCATGAGTTTGCGGGGGGTACCGTCGGGTTTGCTGGAATCCCAGATGATCTCTCCGGTATGCCCGACGATCTTTTGGATCATCTCTGCCAATTCCCTGATGGTCAGATCTTCACCTGTACCCACATTGTAGAGATTGTCTGTGAATTTATTTTCTAGAGCAAAAACCACCGCTTCGGCCAAGTCTTCCACATACAAAAACTCTCTCATTGGCGTACCACTACCCCACAGTTCGACAGGCTCACTGCGAGTAGATTCGACAGGCTCGGTAGCAAAAGTTTCTTGGCTTCTAACTTTCGCATCGTGAAACTTCCGGATCATCGCAGGAAGTACGTGTGAGGTCTTCAGGTCAAAATTATCGTATGGTCCATAGAGGTTGGTGGGCATCAGGGAGATGTAATCCTTTCCAAACTGTCTGCGGATGGCTTCACAAGCCTTGACTCCCGTGATTTTTGCTATGGCATACCATTCGTTGGTAGGTTCAAGAGGACCTGTGAGTAGGTAGTCCTCTTTGAGTGGTTGAGGGGCAAGCTTGGGATAGATGCAAGAGGAACCAAGAAAGATAAACTTACTGACATCGGCTTTTAGGGAAGCTTCGATCAGGTTGTTTTGGATCTGCATATTTTCCATCAGGAACTGATAGGGATACTCGTTGTTGGCAAGAATCCCTCCTACCCTTGCGGCAGCATCGATGACTACTTCAGGTTTTTCCTCCTTGAAAAAATCGGCCACCGCTGCCTGGTCACGAAGGTCAAGTTCGGAGGAAGTTCGGCCTATCAAATTGGGATATCCTTTGGCTTCCAAGGCTCTCCAGATGGCGGAACCGACCATTCCCCGATGGCCTGCGATGTAGATGGAAGTAGTTGGGTTCAAGAGTTCGAGGTTTGGAGTTAAATGTTGGGAGTTCGGAGTTCGACGTTCGGGGTTCGAGGTTTAGAACTATGAACTATGAACGTTTAACCTTTGAGTAGCCAGGAGCTGGATTGGATTTTTTCTCCCAGTCCATCGAGAAGCTCTATTCCTAATTCCAGACAAATAGGAGCCTCCGGAATAGATTGGTTGTTTTGGTCACCCCCATTGGCAAAGGCGAGTTGATAGCGGTCGGATAATTCCTGATGAACTTTTCGGATAGACTCGCATACTGTTCTGTCTTTATCAATGGAAAGAAAGACCCGATCCACGCTTTTGATGTTAGAAACTATAAACATTCGTTCATCTTCCAATTGAAACTCCTTGGAGCCTTTCAATGCGCGTTGGTAATCGCTATTGACAATGACAATCAATTCATCCCCAGCCGCCTTGGCGTGATTGAAGTATTCAATATGCCCTTTGTGAAGGGGATTGAAGTATCCGGAAACGATGATGGCTTTTTTCATTTAGATTTCAATCTGATGAATTGAGGAATTGATGAATTGGCAAACTGAGTAACCGCCTATTTGATCAAGTAAAAGAGATACTAGTATTTTCAGTATTTTTTATCACTTAAAATATCTAACAATCAAGAGCCTATGATGTCAAATCACTTTCTAAGTTTGTCTTTTAAACTTTCAATTTGGCCAATCTGGTACTTATACAATGAATTGACCTTATTCATGATTTCATCTAGCTTCAGTCTAAATTCAGTATATGTTTGCTCTGAAATATATTCCATATCAAAGGCATAAATCAGATGATCAATAGTTTCCAATGAACTTGAAAAGGCGATATTGGAAAAATGCGCTTGTTCATTATTTGTCGCTCTACCTGAGCCCTCAGCTAAATTACTGGCTATACTTGAGGAAAGTCTTCGTATTTGGGAAGTCAATTCAAACTTTTCATCAGGAGGAAATTTCAAAGTTAGCTTCTTAAGCTCAACCCTGATTTTCCTTGCCAATTGATACACCTCCAGCTTCTCAAAACGATAGGTAAAAAATTTATTCTCTATAATTCTTTAAGCTTACAAAAACAGTTAGTCACTTCATCAATTCATCGGTCGAACTGCTTGGATACAGCTTCGCCCTTTCAGTCCCAGGTTAGAGAATCAAAGTATGAACATGAATCATACTCCTACCTTTTGGTACGGTGATTTTCTAAGGTCCTTAGCGGATTATTCAGGTTTTTATGGCTAAACCTTGAATATTTATATGTTAGTTAAAAAAGCACAAAGCCATTTTTAATTGCTTTTTTCCAGTGTAACTGATACCTCAAAGTTATTTAAACAAGTATTTTTTGTACTCAATTGAGGCCATTTTTTATACATACTGAAATGTGCTTTTCACATTCCTGTTTTTGGCCGGAGCTATTTAGACAGCTCCAAGGGGCCTGTCCAGTACCAAAGCTGGGTATGCCCAAATTTTTCTACCATAATCCAATCCTTTTCAGTGATTTCCCACTTCCAGCAATTAGCTTCAGCGTCTGGTTCCAAAAAATCAGAATCCACGGTGCTGGCAAATTTCCTAGTAAGGTATCCGTAGTCATAGATCCGGAAAAACTCTCCAATTACCTGATTATTGAATTCAAACAGGTATTGACTGACCGGATAATTACCTTCTTTATAGACGTAACGAGATACTTTGAGCTCCTTTTTACCAAAGGAGGAGACACAAATCACAGAAGGAAGTAAGAGGTCCTCTTTTTGAGGAAACTTTGATCTCAATTTGTCCAAAGAATCTGTCTTGGGGAGGGCTAGGTTTTTAGCTCCATTTTTCCTCAGCTGAAGTTCTGTAAGCATCAGCATGGGATCGAAGAAAACCGGTTTTCCATTGTATAAGAACCGGTAATCCTTTCCATTAAAACTTTTGGAAACGGTGGTGTATCCCGTCAATAATTTTTTAAACAAATTGATCATAGTCTCAAAAAGAGAGTTCAAACTTTAGTGACTGCCTTAGACTAAGCAGCGGTGAGTTCAAAGTAGAATCAGAAAAGCCCGATAAAAAAGGTTATTTAGGTGTAATAGGTAACAGTAACGTTACCTAAACTCAAAATTGATGCAAAAAGTCAAAAAAAACTAATAAAATGTAAAAATAAGAGGGGTAGAAAGATTTTTTCTTGAATTTCTGAATTTGAAAAGTACCTAGTCGATTGGGCTCCACAGCTGAAAAAATCCCCACTAACCCTCCCAGATTGGCAATTGATAAAAAGGTCTTATGCTGATCAAAAATGATCCAAATAATTTTAACTCTTAAGATCTAGGCGGCAGCTAATCGACCATGTCACTAAAGAGGAAGGTTAAACTTCTCGCTTGTTAGGACTGGCAAGTAAGAGGATAGAGAGAATTTATAAAATGAATGATCAAGAATGAAAAGCAGCTTGGACAGCTGGCATTCTAGAAAGGTAACCGACCCCTTAACGTGAATCTTATTTCCCCACTTCTAAAATTTCTTCTTTTTGGGATAGGTTGTTGGAAACTTGTTTGTTAGCTGTATAAATCTTGTAGCGAATCACTCGTTTGTCACTGTTATCCCGCTCCCTGATGATCAGGGGATTGCCTGTTTCTTTTTCGGATAGTTCGTTGATAGACCGGATTGCTCGGGATCGGCTTACTTTTCGGATGTCAGGATTTTTCTGCCCTTGAATTCCCAGCAGTTCATCCATGGTCTCCTGGGAGATTATTGTTCCTTGGAAAGGTTCTAGCTTTTTAGCCCAAGCGGTAATTTCAGAGGTGGATTTAACTAGGGGTTGAAGTTCTGGATCTGATTTTTTGTTTTGGAAATAGATCGTCCATGCTATTCCCAGAATCACCAAAAGGTTCAGCAAGAATAATAGCATATGAGTATACTCGATCTGAATAGGTTCTTCTTCCCAACTAGGCAAGCGATCTCCAACTTCTACTCTTCCCACCGGAATGGCGGTAGCCACAATTTTTTCGACATCAAATTCTATGGGAGTCAAATCGTATTCAGGAAAAACAGTAATTGTATTTCCCTTCACCTGAAACCATTTAAGTAAAGTTGATCCCAAAAATGACTGAGGAAACTCTTTAAGGTGTAACTGACCTGTTTTTTTGTCAAAAATCAACCACCCACTCTTTAGGATTGGGGTCCCGATCTCAATTCCCGCATAGTCAGCTGTTTCAAAAGCTCCTCCCATCGCCCATCCTTTTTGAAATGTTGCAGCGCCAAACTTTTCCTTGAAGTTTTGATTCAGATCAAAGGAAACTGATTTCCAGACTTTGGATTCCAAATCCAAAAAATACCCTCCCCATATAATTTCTTCATGACCCTCCCGAAGGTTCCAAATACCTCCGAAAAGAGAAAACAATCCGTCCTGGGTTTGATAAGTCAATGATCCATAGAAATTTTGGGGTTGATTTTGAGTTTGGACAAATTCTATTCTTCCATCCTCAGAAAACTGCATCAAATCTGAATGATTCTGCCAATAACCCACTCCTCCAAAAGAATACAGCTGACCCTCTCTATAAAAAAAGTAATTAGAGCAAGAAGTACCTGTCATGGAGGGCCCCGTTATTGACTGCCAAGCCGCTCCATCCCACTCGAATCCTTCTAAACTACAATTATTGAATCCATAATATCGGCCATTTACTTGGTAGATCACATGTGCAGAATTGCCTTTGGGAAGGAGTTTCATTTGCTCCAGCATTTGCCGTTCTTCCTCGGTAAGATTTGGCCCTTCTGCCTCTGTTAAGTTTTTACCTTTTTCCCATACAGTCAACTTATCCCAAGTTTGGCTACGCAAAGTATCGGCTAGTGATTTAGGACAAGTCCATAGTAACATGACCATCCAAGCCAGGAAAACAAGCTGTTTTCTAGAATTTATCGGAATTCTTAAGGTTGAATTAAAATGGGGAAACACGGATTCCAGTAATCTCGATTGGGGTGAATAAGCTATCTATAAAGCTTCCTATTAAAATACATTACAAGTATTGATTTTAAACAGAAGCGGGATTTTTTCTACGTTCATTTGGTTGCTTCACAGAAGAAAACCTTCCAATCTGGTAATGAATCACTCGTTTGTCTTCCTTATCTCTAACACGCGTGATCAAGGTTTCACCTAGTTTGGATTGCATGGCCTCATTGATGGATTTGATGGCACGGGATCGGTTGGTTTTGCGGATATCGGGATTCCTTTGAGCCTGAATTCCCAACAATTCATCTATAGTTTCTTGGGAAACAACTAGTCCTTGAAATTCTTCTAGCTTTTTGGCCCAACCGATAACATTCTCAGATGTGTTTTCTTTTTGTTCGAGAACAGGAACTACTTGTTTCCTTTGAAAATATATAGTCCCTCCAATTGCTACAAGAACACATAAATTCAATAAGAATAACAAAAGATCTATTTCCTCAAAGTTAAATTGGCTGTCCTCAAATTCAGGTTTCAGATCCACAATCCTCAATTTCCCCACTGGAATCGCTGTTGCTACAAGTTCATCGACATCAAATTCAACTGGAGATAAATAGAAATCAGGAAAGACGGTAATGGTATTTTCATTAATCTTACCCCATTTAAGGACGCTACCATCCAAAAAAGACTGATTAAATTCTTTGACGTAGAGTTCAGAAGTATTTTTGTCAATAATTAACCAGCCCGTTTTCAAAATTGGAGTTCCGATTTCGATTATTGCAAAGTCCTTGGTTTCAAAGACACCTCCTATCGCCAAATTTTGCTGAAAAGTCTCAGCACCAAATTGAGCTTTAAAGTTTTCATTGAGGTCAAATTCTACCGAATTCCAAACTTTAGATTCTAAATCAAGAAAATAACCATTCCAGACTGTTTGATGCTTCTTTTTTCGAAAATCGGTAACGTTTCCAAAAATAGAATACAATCCTTTTTCAGTTTTGAAATTCAATATTCCAACAAAACTGTTTGGCTGATTATAAACGGATGTAAATGCAACTTTTTCACCTTTCTTAAATTCAAACAAATCTGAATGAGTTTGCCAATACCCAATACCACCAAGTGAAAAAAGTCTCTCATTCCAAAAAAATAAGTAACTGGAACAAGTGGCACCGGAGATTTCCGATCCAGAAAAAAACTCCCAATGCGAGCCATTCCATTCAAACACCTCCAAACTGCAACTATTATATCCAAAATACTTTCCTTCCACTTGATAAATCACATGCCCAGCATTGCTTTTGGGCAGATTTTTCATTTGAGCAAGCATCTTTCGTTCTTCATTGGTTAGCAACGGAATTTCAGAATCGGGTAAGTTGATTCCATTCTCCCATACGATCAGTTTATCCCAAGATGGAGCAACCTGAGAATTGGCCAATGATATCTGGCCGGTCCAAGCTAACATGATTATAAAAGCCAGAAAAACAAGCAGGTTTCTGGATCTTATAGAGAAGCTTATGGTAGGATTTGAGGGGATAAACACAGATTCCGGTAATCTCGATTGGGGTGAATAAGCTATCTATAAAGCTTCCTATTAAAATACATTATAAGTATTGATTTTAAACAGATGCGGGATTTTTTCTACGTTCATTTGGTTGCTTCCCAGAAGAAAAACTTGCAATCTGGTAATGAATCACTCGTTTGTCTTCCTTATCTCTAACACGAGTGATCAAGGTTTCACCTAGTTTGGATTGCATGGCCTCATTGATGGATTTGATAGCACGGGATCGGTTGGTTTTGCGGATATCTTGGTTTTTCAAGTCCTGGATTCCAAGTATTTCATCCATTGCTTCTTGGGTGATCACCCTACCTAGATGAGGTATTATTTTTTGCAAAATTGACCGTTGACTTTCTTCAAGATCTGTAGATTGTTTTTCTTTTTCCTGATTTGGAATTCGTGGTTTAGACTTACTTAAGTACAAGCCAAGTACAATCAATGCCGATGAAATCAGTGAAAAAAGGATAATCTGCTCAACTCTCAAGCTGGACCAAAAAGAATTCTCCTTGAAAACTACCCTTCCAACAGGGATTGCCGATTTTACCAAATCATCAAGTTGAAATTCACTTTCTGTAGACTTATAAAAAATGAAAAACCGAAGGTGATTTTTATCTTGATGCATCCACTTGACAAATCCTTGAAATTGGTGATTTACCAAAGGTTTTATGTAAGTAGTTAAGGATCTTTTATCTACAATGAATAATGCCACTTTATCATTCACAGTGTTAGTAACTTCAATAAATGAATAATCAGAGGTTTCAAAGGATGCATTTACGATCATCGATTCACCAAAGGATTTTGCCCCTAATGCGCTTTCAAAATTCGAATTCAAATCAAAACCCACTTCCTTCCAAGTCCAATCCGAATAATCTAAAAAGTATCCTTTCCATAAAAAGTCTTTAACCCCCTTTCGTCGATTAAGCCTATTACCAAAAAAGCTGAAAAAGCCATTTTCAGTAGAGAAATTCAGAGTTCCAAAAAAATCTTCTGGCTGGTTGTTAGTTTTAACAAATTTCACTTCCCCTGATTTCGTGAAATGGAATAAATCTGTTTGCCCTTGCCAATATCCCATTCCAGAAAAGGCATACACTTCATTTTTGATAAAAAAAAGATTCGAACTACAATTGGCGCCTGATACTTCCTTACCAGCATATACTTCCCAACGAGTTCCTTTCCATATATAAACTTTAAGACTGCAATCATTTGTGGCAAAATAATCACCTTGATTTTTATAGATGAGCTGAACCTGATTACCAAACGCCAAGCTTTTAAGTGCATCGATCATCTGTCGCTCTTCAGAGTTCAGGTACTTTAAATGTGTCTCATCACCCCTATGAATTTCCCCAAGAAGGATTGTTTTCTCTTTTGAGTTGGCATGAATTGGATGAGATTGAATAAAAAATAGACCAATAATTATCAAATGCACAAGCCAGTACGATCCCTTAGTAATGGTCTTCGCTTCTAGGTTTGTGGAAAAGAATTTTTGTGAATAAGAAATTTCAATCACGAACATTCTTTCGATTGATTAAATAAAGGTTTGATATAGAATTCACTATGTAGTATTATAAAGTGCTTTTTTATTGACCTTCGTTCCTATATATAACTTTCAATAGGTTGTTTTTTTGGAATTAAACTAATCCTGTAATGAATCACTCGTTTGTCTTGTTCGTCTCGTTCTCTTTGGATGACAGGTTTGTCTAAGTATTTCAGCATATGATCATTTAGCGCTTTAATAGCTCGAGACCTTCTCACTTTCCGAAGGTCCTGGTTTTTGATACCCTGAACTCCCAGAATTTCCTCCAGTTGCTTTTGGGAAATCACCTGACCTGAATGCGGAGCCAATCGCTTTAGCCACAGTTCGTAATTTCCAGTAAACAAGGGATCTTCCTCCGTAAAAGGCACAGTTTCTTCGGAATAATTGACCTTAAAAGTTTTCCAAAACACCCAGGCAACCAATAGAAACATCATCAATCCCATTAAGGTACTTTTCCAATCATAGAGGTACTTACCAAAACCCATTGGCGGCTCTAAGATCTCAAGCTTACCCACTGGCACCGCTGTGGTGATGAATTCTTCCAATTGGATTTCTTTGAATTTGAATGATTCTGTGGTCATGAACCGAAGCGTATTGCCTTCCAATTGAATCCAAAGAGCAGGTTCCAATT
>CALRRX020000083.1:0-9102 GCA_943370675.1 Reyranella massiliensis 521
CAACAAACCCACAGGCCCACCACCGCTTTTTTTGAAGTTTTCATGAAACAAAAAAACCTTATTGAAACCAGTTTCAATAAGGTCCTTGTAAATAATTTATTATCAGACGCTTAGAGGATATTTCACCAACTATTTTTGACCATTAGATCTCAGACAAACAATTGATTTATAAGCTTCTATCAGTGTGACCTAAAGGGATTTTGGGGTTTATAATCCAAGATAAAAAAACCTGCCAGATTTTCGAAATATGGCAGGTTTAGATTCTTAAAACTCCGAAGTAAAGTGAAACTCAATCTCGGGGTAGTTGTCCTGCACCATTTGTAGCCAGGATTTGGACTCGGCCATAAAGACCAACTTGTCATCTTTGTCCCGAGCGATGTAGCGGTTCTTTGAACGCACAAATTCATCCAATTGCTTTTTGTCCTTGCAGCTGATCCAGCAGGCCTTGTACAGGTTCATCGGATGAAACTCCACGGTAGCGTTGTATTCGTTTTTCAATCGGAACTGAATTACTTCAAACTGAAGTTGCCCCACAGTACCGACTACTTTCCGCTGACCCATTTCGAAAGTAAAGAGCTGTGCCACTCCTTCTTCCATCAACTGCTTAAGGCCTTTTTCCAATTGCTTGGTCTTCATCGCGTCCTTATTAACCACTTCGCGGAAGATCTCTGGAGAAAAACTCGGGATTCCGGTGAACACCATATTTTCCCCTTCGGTCAGGGTATCTCCGATCTTTAGATTTCCGGTATCGTAAAGCCCGACAATATCTCCCGGAAATGCTTCATCGATTATTTCCTTGTCTTGGGCCATAAACTGGGTCACGTTAGAAAAACGTAACGGCTTCGGACCTCTCACATGATTGTAAGGCTTATTTCGCTCAAATTTCCCAGAACAGATCCGTAAGAAAGCGATTCGGTTCCGGTGATTGGGGTCCATGTTTGCATGGATTTTGAAGACAAAACCAGAAAATTTGGATTCTTCAGGCTTCACCTCTCGCAAGTCTGTTTCACGGCTTTTCGGGGTTGGAGCGATTTTGATGAAGGTATCCAGCATTTCGTTGACTCCGAAGTTATTCACCGCCGAACCAAAAAACACAGGAGCGATCTTTCCTTCCAAGTAGTCGTTGACATCAAAATCAGGATACACTCCCTCGATCAGATCGACATCTTCACGAAGCTGATTGGCATTTCCAGGGCCCACCAAAGCATCCAATTGAGGATCATCCAAGTTTTCAAATACCTGTCTGTCATCGGTAAGTTTTCGCTGTGAAGGAGTGAACAGGTTCAGCTTTTTCTCATAAAGGTTATACACCCCTTTGAAGCCTTTCCCCATCCCAATTGGCCAGGAAAGCGGCCGAACTTTAATATTGAGTTTGGTTTCTACTTCATCCAGTAAGTCGTAAGGATCCCGTCCTTCCCGGTCTAGCTTATTGATAAAGCAGATCACAGGAGTATTTCGCATTCGGCAGACCTCCATGAGTTTTTCGGTCTGAATCTCGACGCCTTTCACACAATCGATGACCATGATCACGGAATCCACCGCAGTCAAAGTACGATAGGTATCTTCTGCAAAGTCTTGGTGACCTGGAGTGTCGAGGAGGTTGATTTTGACATCCTTGTATTCAAAACCCATAACCGAAGTCGCCACGGAAATACCGCGTTGCTTTTCGATTTCCATCCAGTCGGACTTGGTGGCCGTGTCAATTTTGTTGGACTTGACGGCACCGGCGGTCTGGATCGCACCACCAAAAAGCAGCAGCTTTTCAGTCAACGTGGTCTTCCCCGCATCTGGGTGGGCAATAATGGCAAACGTTCTCCGCTTTTTGATTTCCTCGGTCAAACTCATGGGTAGTAAAATATAGGGGGCAAAGGTAAGAAAATGGATTGACGATTTCGGATTTACGATTTACGACCTGAAATAGAACTTCAATTATTGATTTTTACGTCTAAACCTTTGAGGGCAAGGGTTGAGGTTCTTTATAATGTAGTAAATCGTAATTCAAAAATCGTAATTCTCAATACTCTAGAATTCCTTCAGTCACAAACTGCGAAGCATCCTCGAGATTGCCCAAAAGCATAATCCGGAAAGTGGTGCCTTTGCCGACTTCGGAGGTTTTTACAAAAATCTTTCCTCCATGGTAGCCTTCCACGATGCGTTTGGCTAAGGTCAAACCCAAGCCCCATCCCCGCTGCCGAGTGGAAAAACCAGGGTTGAATACTTTTCGAAAGTTCTTTTTCTCTATGCCCTTTCCGGTATCGGTGATGTCTACGATCACATATTTGTCACTGTCCTGGAGGATATCGATGGTGATCGTGCCTTTTCCTTTCATCGCATCGACGGCATTTTTGCAGATATTTTCCACGACCCATTCAAAAAGGGGCTTATTCATCATTGCATCCAGATCCCTCGAATCGGAATTGATAAACATATCCACCTTGGTCGAAATCCTTGGTCTCAGATAGTTGATTGTTTCCTCTATGACTTGATACAGGTTTTCAGGCTGAATGACTGGCTTACTTCCAATGCTACTAAATCGCTCAGTCACCATTCGAAGCTTGACCACATCTTTGTCCATTTCTTGGATGATTTCTTTGTTTTCTTCCCACACAGGAGAATTTCTCAAGTAATCAATCCAAGCCATCAAGGAAGCGATTGGGGTTCCGAGTTGATGGGCAGTTTCTTTGGTCAGTCCAGCCCAGACGCGGTTTTGCTCGGCAATTTTACTTTGGTTGAAAAGGGCGTAGGCCAAAGCTCCAAAAAGCAAAATGACCACAAGCTGAACATAGGGGTAAAAGCGAAGATTGGTCAGCAATTCCGAATTGCGGTAGAAAACACGGATGTCTGCTTCTTGGAGGTAAATGGGTTCATATTCTTCCTGCATCTCTAATAGCTCCCTATCCAAGGTTTTGGTAGAATCTGATCGATTCGCATTCTTTTTAAACTTGATATTCCGAAACTCGATCGGTTCTCCAGCGGCATCCACCATGATGATGGGGATAGAATAGTTTTGCTGGATGATTTCTTGATTGATAAAAGTAAGGTTCTCGGAAGTGGTAGCAGCGTATTCCAAAGCAGAAGACAACAACTGAATTTGTCTGCTTTCACGTTCTCTCAGCTCATCTACCAGTAGATTGGTATACCAAATTGAACCCGATCCAATCAGCAGAGAAACGAAAAAAACCAGCCATTTGACCTGTTTTTTGTTTTGATAAAAGTCGATTGAGGTTAGATCCTGAAACCTATTTTTCATCCGTCATAAGGTATGCTTACTGAGTAAGTAACTCCAGATCATTCCGATTTAGTATGCCGTACAAATGATTTGACAGGTGATCCTGCTACTCAGCTTCGAGAAAAATAGACCAAATACCTTGGTAAAAAAAATCGATAAATCAATTTCTAACCGGAATCATCTCCCAGAAAGGCAGACTACTGGCTGGATTTGATCCATTTCCAGAGGATCTTGTAGGTTGGTTTAGTGCCATGCATCAAGATCCCTATTCTATAAATCTTTCCTGCAAGCCAAGTGGTAAACAAAAAGCCTATGATCAACAACCCAATGGACAAACCCAATTCCCAAAAAGGAACCCCATAACTGATTCTTCCCATCATGGCTATGGGCGAGGTCAAAGGAATGACAGATAGCCAAAAGGAAGTGGTGGAATTTGGGTCCTGAAGTACGAAAACAAACAACCCCATGTAGGCGACAATCAAAGGAATGGTAATCGGAAACATAAACTGCTGTGCATCGGAAGGAGCATCTACCGCCGAACCCACGGCAGCAAATAAGGCTCCATAAAGCAAGTATCCCCCAAGAAAATAAATGATGAAACTTGCCACCAGTGACACAAAATCGATCCCTTGAATCACCATTAGTATATTGGCCAATTCTCCGCTGTCGGGAGTAGCTTGGGCTAGTTCTGGGTTGGCCAATTCCATCGCCTGCTGCTGTGGCATCTGCATACCCAAGACACCTGTCACCAAGGTGGTAAGCGTACCTATCAGCACTACCCAAATCAAAAATTGAGTCAAACCAACAGCACCGATACCTACGATTTTCCCCATCATTAGCTGAAAGGGCTTGAGGGATGAAACCAAGATTTCTACAATCCTGCTGGATTTTTCCTCAATCACCCCCTGCATAATCTGATTCCCGTAAACGAAAATAAAGATGTAAATCAGAATCCCTGCCAAAAACCCAATCGCATAATTGACTGTGGCATCGTTGATTTTTTCTTCTCCAGACTCCCCCAAAGTGATCGATTGGATTGATACTTGGGTGCGGATTTCCTTTAATACTGATGGATCAATTCCTTTTTCATAAAGTCGCTGATCTTCAATTTTTCGCTTTAGTGATGATTCTAGATAGCTCATTAGGCTCATGCTGGGATTTTCAATCCCGTAGAACTGAATTCCTTTTGGATTGGAAATATCCATTTTGGGGATATGCAAAAAGCCATATCGCTCACCGTCCTGAACCATTTTTTTGGCCTCTTCAAGATCATTTACAGAAGAAGTAAAGGCATATTGCTCGGAACTTTCCATGAAAAACAAATCCGTCTCATCGATCACTTCAATGATCCGCAGGGATTGATTTTCTTTTTCCGAAACTGCTATCCAAACAAATATGCCCATGATAGCTGGAAAGATGAGCGGAGTAAGAAGAGTAGCGATCAGAAAGGATTTCTTTTTCACCCTTGACAGGTATTCCCTTTGGATGACTAGAAAAATCTTATTCATAGCTGTTCGCTTTTACCTGGTGAATAAAAATCTCCTCCATAGAAGGAATTTGCTCCTTGAACTCAATCACTTCTCCATATTCCATCAGTTCTTTCAATATCTGATTAGGCGTACGGCCATTTAGTGACAAGGTAAGATGGTGTAGACCATCCTTCGAATCCGAAATATGCCAATCATTAGGTAAATCTGCTGAAAGTCGCGTGAGAACCACCGAAAACACTTCGGGCCGAAAGCTATTTTTAACCTCCCTAATTGTACCATCAAGAATTTTTCTTGACTTGTTGATCATAGCCACATGGTCGCAGAGTAATTCCACAGATTCCATTCGATGGGTACTTAGAATCACGGTAGTCCCTGTGGCTTTCAAATCTAGGATCTCATTTTTTATGATCTCTGCATTTACCGGGTCGAAACCCGAAAAAGGCTCATCCAATATTAATAGTCTCGGCTCATGTATTACCGTGGAGATAAATTGAACCTTCTGGGCCATGCCTTTGGATAGATCTTCGATTTTCTTATCTCTCCAGCCGCCGATTTCTAATTTTTCCAGCCAATTTTTAACTTTTTGTTTGGCTACTGCCTGGTCTAATCCTTTCAGCTGTGAAAAATAGATCAACTGATCCCAGACGGTCATTTTTTTATACAGACCTCGCTCCTCAGGCAAATAGCCAATCTTTCGGATATCATCAGGAGAAAGTGTTTTACCATCGATCTCTACTATGCCGCTATCCTGTTCTATTATTTGGTTGATGATACGAATGAGCGTGGTCTTCCCTGCTCCATTTGGTCCTAATAGTCCGAAAATTACCCCTTCAGGCACTACCATGCTTACTTCTGTGAGCGCCCGGTGATTTCCATAGGATTTATTGAGATTTGATATGTTGAGCATAGGCTTTATTCTACAGTAACTGAACCCACGCCTACATCCAAAACCAACTCCAGAAGCCTGGGATCAGAAGAATTAAATCCTTTTGTCACGAAGGTTTCTTTGTCCAATGCCTTAAGATATTTGGGGAGAGAAGTGCGACACATCGGGGTGGTTTTCATCTTAATCTTAACCGGATTTGACTCAGGAGGGAGCTTCAAGTAAATAGTACCTCCACCAACCGCTGCAATGACTTGACAACCTGCGAGCATCCCTTTGCTAAAATTGAGATCGATATTACCATAATTGACTTCTAAAATTATCTTTTTAGAGTTGGTAAAATTTGCATTTTGAAGGTCCACTGATCCCATGTTTAATGTCACCAGAAGGGTGTCCATCACGACTTGATTGGGAGCTTCTGATCCATATCTAATGGTGACATCTGCGCTGGCGCTTTTCACCTTAAAATTTGAAATAGGAAGTTGTGACAAATCAAAATCTGCCTTTCCCATTCCCAAATTAAAATCAAGCTCATAGAGGTAATTGGATACCAAACCTATATCCCAAGTATGTTCAAAATCAGATTCTGAAAAAAAGAGCTTGGAAGTGATTGTCTTTCCCAGATTGTCAGATTCTATGTTTTTATGGACTAAAGATGCTTTTACTGAGTTTTTCTGAAATGAATGCCTGAAATCGGGAAGAATATTGGATTTAGCCAAGTGGCCATGTATATAAAGCAGGTCTTGCGATTTGATTCGCTTTAGCTGAGTGGTGCTTTTGTAGGAGGAGAACTCTAGCTGGACAAGATCGACATCACTGCGTCCGTCAATCTTATATTCTTTTACAAATTGTGCCTCGGCGGGGTTACCCAACCAGATGGATAAAAATAGACTCAGACACAATTTTTTCAGCATACGGTAGAGTTACGGGTCGAACCTTAAAAGGTTTTTAAAAATAAAAAAAAAGCCAGAATCAAATCTGGCTCTCGATTATTTAGAAGAATTCCTTCATTTTATCGAAGAAGGATTTATCCTGCTTTCCTGGATCAGGCTTGAAATTTTCTGAATTTTTCAGCCCCTCCAAAATAGAACGCTCCTCTCTTGACAATTGGGTAGGTGTCCAGATATTCACCATGATCAATTGGTCACCTCTGTTGTAACCATTGATGTCTTTTATACCTTTTCCTTTGAGTCTTAGCATTTTTCCACTTTGGGTTCCCGGATCAATTTTGATCTTCACTTTACCATCGATCGTCGGTACTTCCACAGAATCTCCTAGAGCTGCTTGAATGAAAGAGATATGTAAGTCATAAATGACATTATTACCTTCTCGTTGGAAAACACTTTCCTCAGCCTCTTCGATGACAATCAGAAGATCTCCCGGAATTCCTCCTGGGATTTCATTTCCTTTCCCGGACATGCTTAGCTGCATACCCTCACCTACGCCACCCGGAATATTGATGGAGATAACCTCTTCTTTGATGATTAATCCTCGAGAATCCGCTTCTGCTGGTTTTTTATCAACGATTTGGCCAGCGCCGCCACACACTGCGCATGTACTAGCTGAAACCATTTGTCCCAGCATGGTATTTACCACTTTTTTGACTTGACCAGTTCCTTGGCACGCGGAGCACGTTTTAAAAGTCACTCCTTGCGCTACTACATGACGCTTGACTTTGATTTTCTTTTCGACACCATTGGCAATTTCTTGGAGATTGAGCTTCAGTTTTACCCTAAGGTTAGTTCCCTTTTTGGTTCGTCGACCTCCGCCTCCTCCAAAGAAGGATCCAAATCCTCCTCCACCAAAGATATCTCCAAACTGAGAGAAGATGTCTTCCATGTTCATCCCTCCCCCACCGAAGCCGCCGTTTCCTCCGAGTCCCTGATGACCATACTGATCATACCTAGCTTTTTTCTCTGGATTACTTAGGACTTCATATGCCTCAGCTGCTTCTTTAAATTTATCCTCAGCTTCTGGATTATCTGGATTTTTGTCAGGGTGATATTGAATGGCAAGCTTACGGTATGCTTTTTTTATTTCATCCGCACTTGCTGATTTGGATACTCCGAGTACCTCGTAATAATCTCTTTTTGCCATAATATTTTAAGCTCCGGTGACCACCTTAGCAAATCTTACCACTTTTTCTCCAAGGGTATATCCCTTTTCCACTACATCAATTACTGCACCTTTAAGCTCATTATTCGGCGCAGGGATTTGGGTAATTGCCTCTTGAGTATCAGCATCAAACGGCTTGCCTACCAATTCGTCCATAGACTTCAATCCCTTTGATTCAAGAATTCTTATCAGCTTATGGTAGATCAATTGATTGCCTTCTTTTATTTTAATGGCATCTGATTCATTATCAGAAGCTTTAATGGATCTTTCAAAATCATCCACTACTGGAATTAGGTCTTTCAAAACTTCCTCTGAGGCAGTTTTAATAAGTTCTATCCGTTCTTTTGAGGTACGCTTTCTAAAATTTTCAAAATCAGAATACAACCTCAAATATTTCTCTTTCAGTTCAGCAATTTCAGTTTCCAATTTTGCTTCCTGACTTTCTTCTGAAGACATAGGTTTGTCATTCGAAATAGATTCTCCAGAGGTCATCTCTTCGGTTGCTTGGTTTAATTCCTGATCTAGTTGGTCTTTATTTTCCATAGTTCATTTACTGATTGAATACAGGTGCAGTAGCAATGACTTTGCCAAGGAAATAAGGCTGACAAAGTGGCATTTTAAGCATGGATTGCCTGCCAAATCAAATCTTTGAGTTTTTCCAAATTGTACTGACTTACAGAAGAAATAAAGACATAAGGAATGTCCTTGGGTATTTCCTGTTCCATTTCTTTTATCAGGTCATCATCCAACATATCAACTTTAGAGATTGCCAGAATTCTTTTTTTGTCCAAAAGCTCCGGGTTATATTTTCCAAGCTCACCTAAAAGTATTCGGTACTGATCTTTCAAATCAGGGGCGTCAGCAGGTATCAAAAACAAGAGTATCGAATTCCGCTCTATATGCCTCAAAAATCTAATTCCCAAACCTTTACCTTCCGCGGCACCTTCTATAATTCCCGGAATGTCCGCCATCACAAAAGACTTATCATCTCGATAACCTACTACACCTAGATTCGGGACTAAGGTTGTGAATGGGTAATCACCAATTTCTGGTCTTGCTGCCGAAATTGAAGAAAGCAAAGTCGACTTTCCTGCATTGGGAAATCCTACAAGGCCCACGTCTGCCAAAAGCTTTAACTCAAGGATGATCCACTCTTCAATTCCTGGCTCACCCGGTTGAGCAAAATGTGGAGCTTGATTAGTAGCTGTCTTGAAGTGATCATTTCCCTGTCCCCCGCGGCCACCCTTTGTCAGAATGACTTCTTGTCCATCTTGAGTAATCTCAAATCTTTTTTCTCCAGTCTCAGCATCCTTTGCGACCGTAACAAGAGGAACTTCCAAAATGACATCTTTTCCATCTGCTCCAGTTCTCTTTCCTCCTTCACC
>CALRRX020000084.1:0-9089 GCA_943370675.1 Reyranella massiliensis 521
AAATGCCCGCTGGATGATCGTCTGATTCATTCCCCAGAAGTAAACCTGATTGATCATTAACCCTGTAAACAAGGTGCTGAAGGGCAAAACGGAATCCTCTGCTCCGATGACATTAAACTTTTCCGGAACAGCCTCATAAACCTTTGTCAGTCCAGCCACCATGTCCCCATCACCGATCTCCCAAAGTGCAAATGCAGGTACTGCCAATCCTCCGATCACCAAGCCGATCGCATTTAAGGTGTCCGAATAGGCTACTGCTTTTAATCCACCAAAAATCGCATATACAGATCCAATGACTCCTATGGCCAAAACTGACAACCAAATCCCCTGTGATTTACTGATTTCAAAAACTTCGGAAACATTGAAAATGCTCTCCAGATTGATCGCACCCGTGTACAGTACGATCGGAAGCAAAGTGAATACAAAAGACAGCATCAATAGCACCGAAACAATGGTTTTGGTGGTTTCATCATAGCGATGGGCTAAGTATTGCGGAATGGTCGCCAGCCCCATTCGCAGGTAGATCGGCAAAAAGTAAAACGTAGCAATTACCAGAGCAATCGCCGAGGTCACCTCCCAAGCAATGATGATCATTCCGTTTTTGTATGCTGATCCATTCATTCCTATCAGGTGCTCCGTAGAAATATTGGTCAAAATCATTGATCCGGCGATCACTCCGCCTGTAAGGCTTCTACCTCCCAAAAAATATCCTTCGCGGGATTTTAGATTTTCATTTCGGAGTTTGTACCAAGAAAAAAAGGCTACCAACAGCGTGAAGCCCACAAAGGAGAGGACAGTAAGCATGCGAAATAAGAAGGCTAGATTGGGTATGTAAATAGAAAAGGGGATGAAGTCATCATCCCCTCTTTGCAATATCGTCGGTGCTTAAAACTTGACCACTGAGGGTAAATATTTGGCAACCAAATCCTCGTAGTATGGTCTCAGCGCTTTCGCATCCGGTGGCACAGGTACTTTGGAATACAAGTCGTACGGGTTGAACTTATCCACCCACTTAAACATCGCCCGATCATGGTCATTCAACAAATGATCGTAGGCATTTTCCCGATGCTGAGCGTAGAAAGAATGGTAACGAATCATATACAAGGCTGGCTCAGGAAGGTGATTTTTAAACATCTGATACAGATACTCGTCGTGTCCCCAAGACATTTTCACATTGTCCAAGCCACAATGGTGAGAATAGATCCCATACTTGGTATTGTATCGCTCATCCTTGGAATCAGGATTGAACACAAAAAACTCAGGATACACAATACGATCCGAATGCTGACATCCTACCGGAAAAGTATCTCCTACGACTGCCCATTGAGGCTCCTCAAACAGACATAGGACCTTTCCTAAGTCATGAATAAATCCTGTGAGAACAAACCAATCGGGATGCCCATCGGCACGGATCGCCTCAGAGGTCTGCAACAAATGCTGCAACTGGTCTAAGTTGGTATCGGGATCGGAATCATCCACCAGTGTGTTCAGGTAGTTAACCGCATCCCAAAAAGGCATTTCCTTCTTCTCAAACTTGAGGAACTCCCTTTCTTTTTCGACCACAAAATCGTAGGTCTGATAGGTATGGTTCAGCTTATAAAACTCCCTTACAGTATTGACACGCTCAGAATCGTGATAGTTTCGGTAATCATCTTTTGCTTTGTCCTGCTTACTTTTTGGTTCGGGATAGCGGACAAGCAAATCGTCTTCCCATTCCTCTATCGATTGAAGCGGAGCTTTTTCACTTTCTGACAAATTGGTTTTCATGAGCTTATCGTTAAAGTCGGAAGATAAAAACAAATTCAAAAAAATCCAGCCTAACCTAAATTTTCTATAAAATCAAAAAAGCCTCCTTCTCCGGAGGCTCTTTTTTGAATTCATTACGAACTGTATTTTATCAACCGTTTCCACGGAGAATCTCCATGGGTGGCTGATTGATAATCGTCCGTCCATTAAGCCAGCCCAACACGATCGTCAAGCCTGTAATGGCGAGGTAGATGACCAAGCCTTCTTTCCAAGCTAAGCTAAAATTCATCTCAAACACAAACTTACCCAAAAGGAAAGTCGCCATGAATGATAGTAATATGCCCGAAAGCGAGGCCAAACTTCCCAAAAAGAAGTACTCCAGCGTATTGATTACCCTCACAATCCCAGAACTTGCTCCGAGTGTTCTCAGCAAAATACTTTCTCGCATTCGTTGATATTTACTGATGATCAGCGAGCTGATTAACACCAAAATGCCAGTTGCTATTGAGAAAAAGGCCATAAACTGGATTACAAAGCTGATTTTACCCAAGATATCTTCTAAAGTCTCCACAATAGTTCCCAAGTTGATGATGGAGATATTTGGAAATTCCCGGACGATCTCCGATTGAACATCAGCTGCCTGACGGTCATTTTGAGTCTTGGTGATGATCACGTGAAACTTAGGTGCTTGCTCTAAAACTCCATTTGGAAACAATACCAGAAAATTGGTAGACACTTGATTAAACTTCACATCGCGAAAGCTTCCTATATAGGTCTTGATTGGTCTTCCCTGTACGTTGAAAATTAACTCATCACCCAATTTCAATTTATTCCCTTCCCCAAATCCTCTTTCCAGAGAAACAAAAATACTGTCACCTCGAGCTCCAAGCGGAATCAATTCTCCCGAGGTCAAGCTTTCTGACGTAATCAACGTATCTCGATAAGTCACCCGAAACTCCCGATTGTACAGCCATCGACTGTAATTCTCTTCGTCGGGCTTTTCCTCATTTTTCTTTTTATCGATCCCATTGATCTCATTGAGCTGCATGGTCACGATCGGCACTTCCTGAAGAATTCGCATCTTTCGGTCGGTGACTGTGGCTCGGACCTCCTCCAACTGTGGGGTTTGAATGTCAAACATCAGCATGTTTGGCTGATCCTCTTTGTCTGCAAATTTGGCTTCCTGAAGAAGCTGATTTTGGAGAAAAAAGAGGGTACTGATCATCGCTGTACCCAAACCAATGGTTGCGATCAGGGAAATGGTCTGATTATTTGGCCTGTAAAGATTAGCCAAAGCCTGCCTCCAAGGATAGCTGAGTGAGATTGGTAAAAATCGCCTTACTGCCCACATGATCAACTTGCCCACTCCCCAAAGGGCTCCAAAAGCCACAAGCACGAATCCTGTGAATCCTAAAGCCCAAACCACTTTTTTGAGCAAAAAGAAGCTAAAGCCGAAGATGAATAATAAAATACCCACGATCACTGCCCAACGAGCCGGATCTTTGAGCATGGTCGAATCAGCCGTCTCTGGTCTTAAAGTGGCCATCGGAGAGACATTCCTCACTTTCAACAAAGGAAGCAAGGCAAACAATACTGAGACCAACAGTCCTGTGAGGAGGCCAAAGCCTACGGATTGCCAAGAAATCCCCACCGTCACCTCTACAGGTAGAAAATCAGCGAAGATAACCGGAAGGATAAACTGAAGAAGCGTTCCCAAAATCGATCCTATCAAAGCCCCAAACAAGCCCATGATGACGATTTCGATCAAATAAATAAGCAATACATCGAGTGAAGCCACACCCAAGCATCGCAAGACAGCGACGGAAGCAAGCTTTTCCTTTACAAAGACATTGACCGCTGAGGCTACACCTACGCAACCCAAAAGCAAGGCAATAAAGGCGACAAGACTTAGGAAGTTGGAAAGGTTACCAAAAGAGCGACCTGTACTTTGCTTTCTGTCCTCTACCGTATCGGCATCGACTCGGTCCAGCTCCCACTGATCTTCAAATGGCTTGATGAGTTCATCGACATCGGTACCTGGCGAAAATTGAAGGTATCGGTTATACTCTACACGGCTGCCATATTGAACCAGACCTGTTTCGGCTAGATAGGCCATCGGGATGTAGACCGCTGGAGCCACAGATGCAGTGATTCCGGTTTGCCCGGGAACCTTCTGAAGCTCACCTGCGATCTGAAACATCACCGCTCCAACCTTGATTGAGTCTCCTACCTGAGCATCAAATTGCGCCATAAGGGTCTTTTCGACCAAGGCTTTTTTACCTCCGCTTCTAAAATCAGCATCCCCTTCTGCTGGCAACGTTTCCAATTTTCCGTAAAAAGGGAAATCCCCTTCCAACGCACGCACCTGCGTCAGGCGGCTGGCATCTCGTTTTGGAAAGGCAACCATCGAGGCAAAATTGACTTCGGAAGCAGTAGCTATAGCAACTGAATCAAGAGCTTGATCTCCAAGAGGCTTGTTATTTTCCAAGACCAAGTCAGCCCCGAGAAGCTCCTTGGCTTGATTATCGATGTCCTTTACCAGATTTTCTCCAAAACTGCTGATCGCTACCAAGGCAGCAATCCCCACCACAATCGAGGAAACAAAAAGCAACAGGCGGGAGAGATTTTTTCGAAAATCCCTCATCGCCATTTTAATGATCCAATTAAAATCAGGCATGGGTTTCCTCCTGTATTTTTCCGCCCTTGATATGAATGATGCGCTGCGTTTTTGCAGCTAGCTCCAAGTCATGCGTCACCAAGATGAGTGTAGTTCCTTTTTCTTTATTCAAATCAAAAATCAGTCGCTCGATCATCTCCCCTGTCTCGGTATCCAAGTTACCCGTAGGTTCATCGGCAAAAAGAATTTTTGGTTCATTGGCAAAAGCTCTGGCAATAGATACACGTTGCTGCTCTCCACCGGAAAGCTGCGTTGGGTAGTGGGTGGCTCGGTCTTTCAGCCCTACTTTTTCAAGAAGTTCGAGGGCTTTTTCTTTGGCGTCCTTTCTTTTTTTAAGCTCCAAAGGCACCATGACATTTTCTAGTGCGGTCAGGGTAGGCAGGAGCTGAAAGTTTTGGAAGATAAACCCGACATCTTTGTTGCGGACTGCGGCACGCTGGTCTTCATTGAGTTTTTCGAGGGCCTGACCATTGAGGACTACCGAACCAGTAGAACCTGAATCCAAGCCTGCACATAGACCAAGAAGGGTAGTTTTGCCGCTGCCTGATGGCCCTACGATAGAGATAGTCTCCCCAGACTGAATTTCAAAATTTACATTTTCCAAGACAGTGAGTTTGCGGCTCCCGCTTTGGTAGGTTTTAGAAAGATTGCGAATCGCTAGAATGCTCATGAATGATAAGTTGGAAACAATTGAAAGGTCAAACGCTTTTGAGGTAGAATAGTTAAAATGCTCAAATTAGGCCTATCGAACCACTGTAAAGAAAATAAAATTCCATGGTTTGGTCTAAGGAGATTCGACAGAAGGCGAGAATCGCTCGACCAACGAGGAAAAAGGATTTTTTGAAGAATATTTTCCAAATTTGACGAAGGAAGGTTGAACCTTTTTGGCTAAAATCCTTTCCACTAGTAAACCCGATCCGATGATGAAATCTCATTTTCCTTCAGTCTCCGTAGCCATATTGGTGGTACTTAGTGTCCTTCTTTTTTCTTGTGGAGGAACTTCCAAAGAAACAGCGAATCAATCTGCCTCAGACAGTACTGAAATCAGCCAAAGCACGGATCAGAAAGTGATTCTGTTCTTTGGAAACAGTCTTACAGCGGGATATGGGATAGATCCAGAGGATGCTTTTCCCGGCCTGACTCAAGCCGCACTCGACAGCTTGGGTAAAGACTATATAGTAATCAACGGAGGTTTGAGCGGGGAGACTACCGCGGGAGGATTGAGTCGTCTGGATTGGTTTTTGGAAGAAGAACCGTATCTGTTTGTGCTGGAACTCGGTGGAAATGATGGACTGAGAGGAATCCAACTCAGTGAGACTAAAAAGAATTTGCTCGGTATTATAGATAAAGTGAAGGCAAAATACCCAAACACAAAAATCATTTTAGCAGGAATGCAGATTCCCCCAAATATGGGTCAGGAGTATACCGATGAGTTTAAAACCATCTATCCCGCTGTAGCTCAGGAGAAAAACGTCACCTTAATCCCATTCCTTTTAGAAGGAGTTGCCGGCAATCCAGACTTAAACTTGCCTGATGGAATTCATCCGACCGAAGCAGGACATAAGATTGTGTTTGGGACGATTTGGCCGTTTATTGAGCAGGCAATTCAGTAAAAAAGAACCACTCTAACCCGCTGGCAACTTTTTCAAGACAAAGGATTTCTATCCTCAAATTTTTTGACCTATATTTTCAACTTCATTAAAATTTTTAAAAAATGAGCTTTCAAATCAAAGAAACTCCAGACAGCTACGATGTGATCATCGTGGGATCTGGTGCCGGCGGAGGGATGGCTTCCAAAATCCTTTCCGAGGCTGGGTTGTCAGTAGCAGTGGTGGAGGCAGGAGGGGATTTTGACCCGGCAAAAGACGAGGACAGAACCCAACTCAGACCACCTTGGGAATCACCAAGAAGAGGTGCCGGTACTCGTATCCGCCCATTTGGAGATTTTGATCAGGCCATCGGCGGATGGGACATTGACGGTGAACCCTACACCCGAAAGGATGGAACTCAGTTTGACTGGTTCCGATCCAGAATGGTCGGTGGTCGAACCAACCACTGGGGTAGAATTTCACTTCGATTTGGACCAAATGACTTCAAACGCGCCAGCATCGATGGCATGGGACATGATTGGCCTATCGGATACGATGACTTGAAGCCATATTATGACAAGGTGGACAAACTAATTGGGGTTTTTGGATCTAAAGAAGGGATTTTCAATGAGCCTGATGGATTTTTCCTTCCCCCGCCTAAGCCAAGACTTCACGAATTGATCATAAAAAAGGGCGCAGACAAAGCCAACATCCCAATGATCCCGGGACGTCTGTCCATGCTGACTCGTCCGATCAACAATGAACGTGGCGTTTGCTTCTTCTGCGCGCAGTGTAATCGAGCATGCCAGGCCTATGCAGATTTCTCCGCAGGGACTTGCCTAGTTCATCCTGCGATGAAAAAGGGAAAGGTGGATCTTTACACCTTCTCAATGGTGAGGAAGGTTACCACTGATGAGACAGGAAAAGCAACAGGCGTTTCTTTCGTATCTAAAGTGGATATGAAGGAATACAAGCTAAAATCTCGGGTAGTCGTTTTGGGCGCCTCTGCTTGCGAATCATCTAGAATCCTGATGAACTCCAAATCGAAAGTTTATCCTAATGGTATTGGAGCTGATTCGGGGGTACTCGGACGCTACTTGCATGACTCGACCGGTGCTGACCGAATGGGCATCATGCCTGAACTCATCGACCGAGATCGCTACAATGAAGATGGAGTGGGTGGCATGCACATGTACACCCCTTGGTGGATGGATAATAAAAAACTGGACTTTGCTCGTGGCTACCACATCGAGTATTGGGGAGGCATGGGTCAACCTGCATATGGTACAGGCGGAAGCATGGACAGCATGAGAAAATACCTCAAAGATGAATTTGGCAATCCTAGTCCAAATGGTGGCTATGGCGAAGGTCTCAAAAAAGACATCCGCCGTATCTATGGATCTACCTTAGGCATGTCAGGCCGTGGAGAAAGTATCCCGCAATTCACCAACTACTGCGAAATCGATCCGAATGTGGTCGATAAATACGGAATCCCTGTACTTCGATTCCATTACAAATGGACCGATCAAGAGATCAAGCAGGCCAAGCACATGCAGGACACCTTTGAGGAAATCCTGACTAACGCAGGAGCTACTTTATTGGGCACCAAGCCAGGCGCAGACACCATGTATGGTCTCGCTGCACCGGGTCGAATCATCCACGAAGTGGGTACCACCCGAATGGGCAATGACCCGAAAGCTTCCGTGGTCAACTCCAACTGTCAAGTGCATGACTGCAAAAACGTATTCGTAGTAGATGCGGGACCATTTGTGTCACAGGCTGACAAAAACCCAACTTGGACCATTTTGGCGCTTTCTTGGAGAACCTCAGATTACATTGTCGAGCAGCTAAAACAGAAAAACATCTAAGCCATGAACAGAAGAGAAAATCTAAAACTACTCTTTACCGGCTCTGTAGGAGCGGGATTGTTATTGACCGGATGTGAGCCTGAGCAGGTCGCTGTGCAAGGTCAAGTCATCACTGGTGGCACACCAGGTGGCCGGACAGAAGAAGAAAAAGTACGAGATGCCAAGTTGCTTTCTGAGAATTTCTTGACCGAAGAGGAAAAGAAAAAGCTAAGCACCTTGGTAGATATCATCATGCCTGCTGATTCCGAGTCTCCCTCAGCTACCGAATTGAAGGTGCCGGATTTCATCGAGTTTATGATGAAAGATCAGCCAAGCATGCAGACGCCAATGAGAGGTGGCCTGATGTGGTTGGACTTTGAGGCAGACGAGCTTTTTGGAAAAAAATTCAATGACCTCAGCAAAGAAGAAGTCATTCAAATCGTGGATCTAGTGGCATGGCCTGACAAGGCTACCGAAGCCTATTCCGGTGGAGTTCGCTGGTTCAATATGCTTAGGAACCTGACTTGCTCCGGTTATTTCTCTACCGAAGCAGGATGGAAATACATGGGCTACATGGGTAACCAAGCCAATGTGTGGGATGGCGTACCGCAAAAAGTCCTAGATAAACACGGTGTATCCAATCCTGAAAAATACGCAGCTATCTACCTCAAACCGGAAGAACGCGGCAAAGTCGCCGAATGGGACGAGCAAGGAAACTTAATCGGATAATCAAAAAAAGTAATCAAACCACGACTCCAACGGTCGTGGTTTTTTTGTCTTTTCATATTGCCTTTGAGACTATAGAAACCCAGTCTGTCCAATTTTTCAAAAGGTATACTGACGATTACTTATATTGAAAATTGATCAAAGAAAACCACATGCAAAAATCAACTTACCTCATTCTCTTGGCCGCAGGACTGATTTCCTTCAGTTCCCTCGCACAGGACATCAAACCCACCTCTGAAAAAGCGCTGCAAGAGTCCGTGGACAAGCACAAAGCCATGCTTTCCTCCACTCCTCTCAAAGATTTCAAAGCTCGAAATGTAGGTCCTACCAACATGTCTGGCCGAATTGTAGATCTTGAAGTAGCCAACAATACCAACACCTTTTACATCGCAGCTGCTTCTGGTGGTGTATGGAAAACGGAGGACAACGGTCAGTCTTTCACCCCGATTTTTGACCATCAGGGAGCCTTGGGAATCGGCGCAATAGCGCTTTCAAAGTCAAATA
>CALRRX020000085.1:0-9085 GCA_943370675.1 Reyranella massiliensis 521
CCTAAGTTACTTCCCAAAAAATACCGACACATTTTGTCTCATCAGAAACTGAATGCAAGTTTCTTTGAATTGGAAATTCCAGAAGAAAAATACTACGAACTAACCAAATGGTGCGAAGAGGAGGGTTTTCTCCTGGTAAGAGAAAAAGAAATTGAATACTTAGCCAAACCCAAATTGATTGTGAATTTTTTGAACGATCAGGGTATTTGAGTAATTTCAATTTCACAATTTTTTTTCACAAAAAAACATACAGCTATGGCAGGAGTAAACAAAGTAATTTTATTGGGAAATCTGGGAGCTGACCCGGAAGTGAAGTATCTTGAAGGGGACAAAGTAGTCGCTAACTTGAGTCTTGCTACTACGGAAGCTTACAACGACCGAAGTGGAAACCGAGTAGAACAAACCGAATGGCATGATTTAGAGCTTTGGGATCAGCAGGCAAAAATCGCTGAGAAATATCTTAAGAAAGGATCGCAAATTTATGTAGAAGGTAAAATCAAGTCCGACAAATGGACTGACGAGCAAGGTCAGAACCGAAAGAAAATGAAAATTCGAGTTTTGAGTTTTACCATGGTCGGAGGAAAACCAGATGGCATGGGAGGTACCACAAATCCTTCTCCTCAACAAGCGCAGGCACCATCTATGCCAAAACAGGCTGCCTCAATGAGTCCAAGTGGAGGACCTGATATCTCTCTTGATGACGCAGACGACGATTTGCCATTTTAATAATCCCTTCAAATCCCTTTTTCCTCATGGTTAAAGGGATTTGTTAAATTTGCCCACCAATTCCTCTAAAAATGGACGACCCCTACCCGAGTTATTTCCTATTAGCGCAAGTTCCTGAGATTACTTTTAGCTATATTCTGTTCAATGGAATAGCTCTTATTTTTTTATTGATAGGTTCAGCTTTGGTCTCCGGTTCAGAAGTCGCATTTTTCTCATTGACCAAGGAGGATCTCGCTGACCTTACCGAAACCAACCCTGACAAAGGAAGATTGATCAGCAAATTGGTGTCTTCACCCAAACGACTCCTTAGTACGATTCTCATTCTTAATAACCTCATCAATATTGCCATTGTCACCCTGACGACCTTTGTCTCTTGGAGCATTTTTGGAATGAATGCTACGGGAATAGTAGTGGTACTGATCCAAACTGTAGGCGTTACGTTTGCTATCGTATTCTTCGGTGAAATAGTCCCCAAAGTCTACGCAAATCAGGCTAAAATAAGTTTTGCCCTTAATCTTGCCCCATACATCAGCTTTTTCAATTCTGTATTGAGGCCGATCTCTGCATTTTTGATGGCCTTCAGCACTATCATAGAAAAAAGAATCCAGCAAAAAGGCTACTCTCTATCTGTAGATGAGCTCAATCAAGCATTAGAACTTACAACTGAGGATACGCCAGAAGAGGAAAAGGAAATCTTAAAAGGCATCGTGAATTTTGGTACCCTCAGCGTAAGACAAGTCATGAAAAGCCGGATGGAAATCACGGCTGTCGATGCCGAGATCGACTTTCATGAGCTGATGGATAAAATCAATAAAAGTGGCTATTCAAGAATTCCTGTTTTTGAAGAGACTATTGACAATATTCTTGGCATTCTATACATCAAGGATCTTTTGCCACATATTGACAAAGACGAAACATTTGAGTGGAAAACACTCATCAGAAAAAGCTTTTTCGTCCCTGAAAATAAAAAGGTCGACTCCTTATTAAAAGACTTCCAGAAAATGAGAGTACACATGGCCATTGTGGTGGATGAGTATGGTGGCACATCTGGATTAGTGACCTTGGAAGACCTCATTGAAGAAATCATCGGTGAAATCAATGACGAATTTGACGATACGGATACCATCTTTTTTCAGGAGATCGATTCTGACACCTTCATTTTCGAAGGAAAAGTTTCCCTAAATGACTTTTGTAAAAAACTTGAATTGGACCCCCAGGTTTTTGAAGAGGTAAAAGGTGAAAGTGAATCCTTGGGTGGTTTATTGCTAGAACTCAACTCAAAGCTCCCCAAAAACGGAACCAAGATACCGTTTGAAAACTTCGAATTCACGGTTTTGGCAGTAGATTCCAGAAAAATCAAAAAGGTAAAAGTGCACCTGAAATCTGGCGAAAAAGACAGCTCAACCCCCTTCACAGACTGACATGACGAAATTTTTTATTCTGTAATAATAAATAAAATCAGAATTTTATTTCTTTTTTTAAGCGAAAACAACCTCGTGGAGGTCAGGTAGAGATTTTCTGAAAAATAAAAATTTTTACTTTTTTTCAACTTTTTTCAAAAAAACCAATTTTGTGAGTTTAAACATACTTTTAGAACAAATCCGGCCAAAATCAAACCGGGATTTCCAAAAATGAATATTTTTCTTGCAGTTTAAGACTTAAAAAAATTAATATTTCCAATTTCCAAAAAAATCAAGTAAGCTCTTTTTTATAAATAATACGGCATCAAAACAGCCACTTCATTGCCGTAATTTTAACAAAGGAATTTTTTTTTGTAATTTTTGGAAATTTTAAACCTATTAAATACTAATTAGAATGCAACAAGGTTTATATCGATCGGAGTTTGAGCATGACTCCTGCGGTATTGGCGCGGTGGTCGACTTGAGTAATACACCCACTCACGAAACTATCAGCGATGCCTTATACATGCTGAGCAACATGGAGCACCGTGGTGGCCGCGGTTCGGATCCAAAGACAGGAGACGGAGCAGGGATTTCTATTCAGGTGCCTCATCAGTTTCTTAAGGATGTAACCGCCCGTACGGAAATCAACTTACCCGAGCCAGGATTCTATGGTGTAGGGATGACTTTCTTTCCCAAAAACAAACAGCTTTATAAAAGATCAAAAGTGCTCCTCAACCAATTGATTGAGGAACTGGACTTTGAACTTATTGGATATCGAGAAGTGCCAGTGGATGAAACAGTGCCTGGATCAGGCGCGCTGGATGTCATGCCAAATATCGAGCAACTCTTCGTTAGTCATAAAAAAGGACTTACGGGAATTGATCTAGAGAGGAAGCTCTATGTCCTAAGAAATTATGCTACTTCCAAGATTAACTCAGAAATTCCCGGGGTCAACCACTCCTTTTACTTTGCCAGTCTTAGTTCGCTTACACTTATATATAAAGGTCAGCTAAGGACAGATCAGGTTTTGGCCTTTTATAAAGACCTCCAAAATCCTAGGATCGAATCAGCATTTGCGATTGTACACTCCAGATTTTCTACCAATACCTTTCCAAATTGGAGACTAGCTCAGCCATTCCGTTTCCTATCCCATAACGGAGAAATCAACACGATCCGAGGCAACCTCAATAAGATGAAGTCTAAGGAAGCGCTGATGAAGTCCAAGTTTTTCACCGATGAGGAGTTGGCCAAACTGATGCCGATCACTAACAAGATGAATTCGGATTCGGCCAACTTGGATGCAATGGTGGAACTGCTGACACTAAGCGGCCGATCACTGCCTCATGCAATGATGATGCTGGTACCGGAAGCTTGGCAGGATAATGAAGTAATGGATCGAGATCGAAAAGCATTTTACAAGTTCCACGCTTCCTTGGTAGAACCTTGGGATGGTCCTGCTGCTTTGCTATTCACAGATGGAAAATCTGTAGGGGCTACCCTTGACAGAAACGGCCTACGTCCACTCAGATATTTTATCACAAAGGACAACAGGCTCATCCTATCCTCAGAAGCCGGTGCGCTACCGATCAGGGAAGCTACCATCACTGAAAAAGGCCGAATCAGTCCAGGTAGAATGCTTTGGGCCGATTTGGAAAAAGGTCGTGTACTCTTTGATGAAGAAGTAAAAGGTGAAATCTGTCAACGACAGCCTTATGAAAAGTGGGTCAATGAACAGCGAACCAAGCTCAGATTTGTACCCGATCCAGAAGAACTTTCTCACCCTTACTCTACCGAGCAAATTCAAAAGTGTCAGACTGTATTTGGATACACTTCCGAAGAACTCAAGGTTATCCTTGCTCCAATGGGCGACACAGGTTACGAGGCGGTAGGCTCGATGGGGGCTGACACTCCTTTAGCTGTGCTTTCTAAACAAAGCCAGCACATTTCAAACTACTTCAAGCAGCTATTTGCCCAGGTAAGTAACCCTCCTATTGATCCAATCCGTGAACGATTGGTGATGTCACTTTTCACCCGTATCGGTGAAGGACACAATATCCTGGAAGAAAGCCCACAGCATACCAAGCAAATCCACATTTCCCAACCCGTTCTTTTGAATGAGGATCTGGAGAAAATCACCCGAATGGGTCATCTTGGCTATAGATCCAAGAGATTGTTTGGCCACTTTGTAGCGGATCACAAACCAGGAAGGCTATTAGAGGCGCTAGACAAGCTTTGTCTGGAAGCGGAGGAAGCCATCCTTAATGAAGGAAAAAATGTATTGATCATTTCAGATAGAAACAGCTCTGAAGATCATGCTCCTATTCCTTCTCTTCTTGCAATAGGTGCTGTACACCAGCACTTAGTAAAGAAAAAAATCAGAACCCGTGCAGGTCTAGTATTGGAATCTGCCGATATCCGTGAAGTTCACCATTTTGCTACAGCTATTGGCTACGGAGTTTCCGCAATCAATCCATACTTGGCATTGGAATCTCTTCTGGATCTTTTCAAAAAAGGTCAACTAACCAAGGTAAAAGACGAGAAGACCTTATTTGCGAACTACCAGGACGCAATTGGAAAAGGCCTTTTGAAAGTTCTTTCCAAGATGGGTATTTCAACACTTCAGTCCTACCAAGGAGCTCAGATTTTCGAAGCTATTGGATTAGGGCCAGAGGTTATGGACCGATGCTTCAAAGGCACCGTTTCTCGAATCAGCGGAATATCCTTTGACGAATTGGCCGAGGAAGTATTGATTCGTCATAGAGCTGCTTACGAGACACACTCTCCTGTACTAGAAACAGGTGGTGTCTATCAGTGGAAACGAAGAGGGGAAAAACACATGTTTAACCCTGAGACCATCCATTTACTTCAAAAATCTACCCGATTGGGTGATTACGAGATGTATAAAAAGTTTGCCGCAAAAATCAATGAGCAAACCAAGGATGCTCTGACACTCAGAGGCCTTTTTGAATTCAAAAAACAAATCAGCGTACCTATTGACGAAGTAGAGCCTGCGGAAAAAATCATGAGAAGATTTGCCACAGGTGCGATGTCCTTTGGATCAATCTCTCACGAAGCCCACACTACATTGGCAATTGCTATGAACCGAATTGGTGCCAAGAGCAACTCCGGTGAGGGAGGAGAAGATGAGATTAGGTATGAGAAAAAGCCAAACGGCGATTGGGAACGCTCAGCGATCAAGCAGGTGGCTTCCGGCCGTTTTGGAGTGACATCCCACTACCTGACCAACGCTGCCGAGCTTCAGATCAAAATGGCTCAAGGTGCAAAACCCGGAGAAGGTGGTCAGCTACCCGGACATAAAGTAGACGAGTGGATCGGTCGTGTAAGACATTCTACTCCTGGAGTAGGATTAATCTCACCACCTCCACACCACGATATTTATTCTATTGAAGATTTGGCGCAGCTGATCTTCGATTTGAAAAATGCCAATCGTAAAGCCAGAATCAACGTGAAACTGGTATCTCAAGCGGGTGTCGGAACAGTAGCTGCTGGTGTTGCAAAAGCCGCCGCGGATGTGATTTTGATCGCAGGTGCAGATGGAGGAACAGGCGCTTCACCACTTAGCTCTATCAGACATGCAGGTCTTCCTTGGGAACTCGGATTATCTGAAGCACATCAGACTTTGGTGAAAAACAACTTAAGAAGCCGAGTAGTCCTTCAGACAGACGGACAGCTGAGAACAGGCCGTGACCTTGCCATTGCAACGCTCTTAGGTGCAGAAGAATGGGGAATTGCGACAGGTGCCTTGGTAGTCGAAGGCTGTATCATGATGCGTAAGTGTCATCTTAATACTTGTCCAGTAGGGATAGCCACACAAGATCCAGACTTGAGAAAATTATTCACTGGTGACCCTGAGCATGTGGTGAATTACTTCAAATTCCTTGTGCAGGATCTTCGAGAAATTATGGCTTCTCTTGGCTTCCGAACTATTGATGAAATGGTGGGCCAAAGCCAAGTACTCCAGTCTACTGGACACCTCAATCACTGGAAGTGGGACAAAATCGACCTTTCGCCGATTTTCCACAAAGTGGAAGTACCCGATCACGTGGGCATTCACAAGCAAATCGATCAGGAATTTGAATTACAAAATGTACTGGATAGACAACTGATTAAAGCTGCCACACCGGCGCTGGAGCAAGCCATTCAAGTACAAGGCAATTTCCAAATCAAAAATACCGACCGATCTGTCGGAGCCATGCTTTCCAATGAGATTTCAAAAATCTATGGAGGAGTAGGATTACCAGAAGACACCATCCATTTCAAATTCAACGGCTCAGCAGGTCAAACCTTCGGTGGGTTCTTAGCCAAAGGAGTAAACTTCGAGCTGGAAGGTGAAGCCAATGACTACTTCGGAAAAGGACTTTCCGGTGGACGTCTCATCATCTATCCAAGCCGTAATGCCCGATTTGTACCCGAAGAAAATATCATCATCGGCAACGTGGCCTTCTATGGTGCTACCTCAGGTGAAGCCTATATCAACGGAAAAGGCGGAGAGCGATTCTGCGTACGAAACTCAGGAGTCAAAACCGTCATCGAAGGAATCGGCGATCATGGATGCGAATACATGACGGGTGGTCTGGTGATCAACCTTGGTGAAATCGGAAGAAACTTTGCCGCGGGTATGAGTGGTGGCATTGCCTACATTCTCAAGGACTACATCACCGAAATCAATACCGAAATGGTGGACATTGACCTGCTCGAAGAGGAAGATTTTGCAACGATCAAAGCCTACCTCAAGCGTCATGTCAAGTTGACTAACAGCGGTTTAGGACAAAAATTCCTTGATGAGTGGGAGACTGCCAAGCAGAAATTCATCAAAGTAATCCCACGAGATTACAAGGCAGTGTTGGAAAAAAGAGCAAAAGAACAAGCTAAATCATTGGTGTAAGATGGGAGCGAAAGACGGATTTATCCAATTTAAAAGAGAAACACCTGTAAGCCGTGATCCAAAAGAGCGAATCGGGGATTACAGAGAAATATACGAGCCATTTTCTGGCGAAAAACTTAATCACCAGGCAGCTCGATGCATGGATTGTGGAGTACCATTCTGTCACAACGGTTGCCCTTTGGGTAATGTGATTCCGGAATTCAACGATGCAGTGTACAATAAAGAATGGGCTCAGGCCATCAACATTCTTCGCAGTACCAACAATTTCCCGGAGTTTACTGGTAGAATCTGCCCGGCTCCTTGCGAGGCAAGCTGTGTACTCGGAATCAACAAAGATCCCGTGGCAATCGAACTGATCGAAAAGAGCATTGCAGAAAAAGCCTATGAATTAGGCTTGATCACCGCCAATCCACCGGCTTCCCGCACAGGGAAAAAAGTGGCGGTCATCGGTTCAGGTCCTGCTGGACTTGCTGCAGCAGATCAGCTAAACCAAGCTGGTCATGAGGTCACTTTATTTGAAAAGGATGCAAAAGTTGGAGGCTTACTTCGATACGGTATTCCTGATTTCAAATTGGAGAAGTGGGTGATTGACCGTCGAATCGAATTGATGAGACAGGAAGGGGTGATCTTTTCGACCAAAACCGAAATTGGAACCAGCATTAAAGCTGACTCCATCCTCCAAAATTACGATGCCGTAGTACTTTCCACCGGTGCTCAACAGCCTCGAGGACTAAACATCAAAGGTGATAAGCTGAAAGGAGTCCACTTTGCCATGGAATTCCTAGGAAGACAAAATCAAGTCATCGGAGGAGAACTGGGAGAAAACCCAATTTCAGCAAAAGGAAAACACGTTATTGTCATCGGTGGTGGGGATACAGGCAGTGATTGCATTGGTACCTCCAATCGCCATGGTGCTGCTTCGATTACCCAGTTGGAATTGCTACCCAAGCCTCCAAAGCAAAGAAATACCCTCAATCCATGGCCGGAATGGCCTATGACACTGAGAACCTCAAGTTCTCATGATGAAGGTGCTGAGCGTATGTTCTCTATTCTGACCAAGGAGTTTGTAGGAAATGAGGCAGGAGAAGTCACAGGCTTGACCCTAGTGGATATCGAGTGGAAGGAGAAAGGCGGACGGATGACTTTCGAAGAAATACCGGGCACCGAGCGAACCGTGCCTTGTGACTTGGCATTTATTGCCATTGGCTACATGGGTCCTGCCCAAAATGGCCTTTTGCAGGCTTTTGGAGTAGATACTTTAGAAAATAGCCTCCCAAAATCAAAAAATTTCCAGAGTACAAACCCGAAGGTTTTCCTAGCAGGAGACATGCGTAGAGGCCAATCTTTGGTCGTATGGGCAATTTCCGAAGGCAGGGAAGCTGCTGTCAAAGTAGATGAATTCCTGATGGGATCATCGACACTACCGATGAAGGATGCTTCATTCTTTGAGGTAGAAGAGCAAATCGCGGGTTAAAGTCAGCGTAAACCCATTGGGCTTACACTGACTATCAATAGTACCCTGTTTAGTTGATCCACCTGCGATATAGAAAGCCCCGCGATGCGGGGCTTTCTCATTTATCTGCCACCACCTCGATGTGGTCGATGACGGGGTTGAAAATCTCGCCTTTCTTCAATCATCCCTCCTGGTCTTTTTCCGGGCTGGCGATCCATTTTGATTTCCTCCCACTGCTTTCTTTGCTCTTCTGTAAGGATTTCGCTGATTTTTTCCTCTTGGGCTTTCATCTCGGCCTTGCGTGATTCCATCTCAGCTCGCTGCTTTTCCATTTCTGCAGTACGCTTTTTGGCATGCTCAAGGTTTAATGCGAGAACTTTTTGCTTTTGCTCCTCAGACAATTTGAGTTCCGAAGCCATCCGATCTGTCATGCGTTGTGCACGTTCTTCAGGACTTGGCATTTTTCTTTGTTCTTGGGCTGCTACTCCCAAACTCATCATGGTCAGTACTACTGCACCAATCATCCATTGTTTCATAGTTGTTTTTGGTTTGTTTGCAGATTAGACCTGAAGTGCCTATCCAGGTTTAATTCTACCT
>CALRRX020000086.1:0-8989 GCA_943370675.1 Reyranella massiliensis 521
TAATGGTCTTGAATGAATAAATAAATCCAAATTAGCAGGAATGTTTTCAGTAAACCTCCAAAATACCACTTACTCCGTCGAAAAATCCAATGATGAAACCTTAGTCAATCATCAAGCATTGGCTTGGGATTTCAAATGGATAGATGAACGACGAGTGCATCTCATCAAGGGAAATGAATCAATGGAAGCAGAATTGCTCTCTATTGACTATGAGGCAAAAAGCCTACAAATCAGACTAGGCTATCAAACCACAACGCTGGAGTTGAAGGACAGATTTGATCTTCTGCTGGAGAAAATGGGAATGAACAGTATAGGATCAAGCAGCTTAAAAGATATCAAAGCACCTATGCCTGGTTTGATTTTAGATCTGAAAGTAAAAGCAGGGGATGACGTAAAAAAAGGAGATGTAATCTTGATATTAGAAGCAATGAAAATGGAAAATATCATCAAATCGCCTGGGGACGGAGTCGTAAAGGAGGTCAAAGTCAATCTGAAACAGAGTGTCGAAAAAAATCAAGTATTGATCCAGTTTTAAAAAAGTGGCTAAGGTCACTTTTTTTGTTTCCGGAAAATAAGGCTGAGAAAAATGCGAAAGCTCGTTTTTAATCACGCATTTTCCGATTCGATTCTGGCATTCTGATTTGAAGAAATTATATTTGCCGGATTGTTTTGACTTTCAGACAGTCTATTCAGCTCAAAAAACAGCATCCCAAATTTTCTCGCCTGTAGGAGAGATTAACTTTAGAAACTATTCGCCAACCGATGAAATACAAACGAATTCTGCTCAAACTCAGTGGAGAATCCCTAATGGGAGAAAAAAAATACGGCATCGACCCTGCTATTCTTCAGCAATACGCCGATGAAATCAAAAAAGTAAAAGGAATGGGTGTGGAAATCGCCATAGTAATCGGAGGAGGAAATATTTTTAGAGGAGTACAGGCTGAAAAATCTGGAATTGACAGAGTACAAGGAGATTACATGGGCATGCTCGCTACCCTGATCAATGCCATGGCTTTACAGAGTGCTTTGGAGCAGAATGGAATGTATACCCGACTAATGTCAGGGATCAAAATAGAAAGTGTATGCGAACCATTTATCCGTCGAAGAGCAATCCGTCACCTTGAAAAAGGCAGAATCGTGATTTTCGGAGCCGGTATTGGCAACCCTTACTTTACCACGGATTCTACAGCCGCTCTGAGAGCTATTGAAATTGAATCTGATGTAGTGCTCAAGGGAACACGGGTGGATGGTGTCTACACCGCCGATCCGGAAAAAGACGCTACTGCTACCAAATATGAAAACATTTCATTCGATGAGGTTTACAAGAAAAACCTTAACGTAATGGATATGACAGCATTTACGCTTTGCCAAGAAAACAATCTTCCTATCATCGTATTTGATATGAATAAAGAGGATAACCTGTTCAAATTGGTACAAGGCGAAACTATCGGGACATTGATCACCGCATAAAAGAATATACTCATGGAAGAAATCGAATTATTCTTAGACGAAGCTAAAGAACTCATGCAAAAAGCTGTGGATCACACTGCAGCTGAACTAGTAAAAATCAGAGCAGGTAAGGCAATGCCCAACCTCCTGGATGGCATCTTTGTACAGTATTACGGATCACCTACTCCACTTAATCAGGTTTCTTCGGTGACCACTCCTGATGCACGAACTCTAGCAATCAAACCATTTGAAAGAAAACTGATCTCTGATATCGAAAAAGCAATTATCAATTCTGATCTGGGCCTAGCTCCTCAAAACAACGGCGAGATCATCATCTTGACTATCCCTGCTTTGACCGAAGAGCGAAGATTGCAACTCGTAAAGCAGGCAAAAGGGGAATGCGAACACGGAAAAATCTCCATCCGCTCTGTCAGAAAAGATACCAATGAATCCCTAAGAAAACTTCAGAAAGACGGAGTATCCGAAGATGCTGTGAAACGTGCCGAAGAACAGGTTCAAAAATTCACAGACAGTTATTCAGCCAAAATCGATGAGCTTCTGGTGAAAAAAGAAGCCGACATTATGAAAGTCTGATATAAAAGAGCTCTGGAGAAATTCAGAGCTTTTTTTTTATTCTAAACTCAAGGAACAAGCCATCTTCCTTCCCATTGATTCGCTTTTTCAAAATGGATTCGGAGATGACCATCTTTGCTCAGTTGAAGTGCTTCAATTCGTTGAGGACTGATTTTCAATACTGTGAAAAATGATTTTTCACTCTTGTCCCAGCCCAAGTCAGGAATTGATAGAAGAGTTCCAGGAGCCAAACTGCCAGTATATTCAAACCTCCTACCATTAGGTATCTTTTTCCAATACTGCTCAGCTAGTTCATTTTGAAAATGAATCTCTGCCTTTGCTTCCACTCGGATCTGAAGCATTTTTTTGGGATGGTAAAAATGAAGAGCGACCATCGGAGAGCTTTGGATTTCTCTCACTTTTTCAGATCTATAATCGGTAAATACCAAAAAATCTAATTCCTGGGTCACTTCCCTCAAGACAACCGTACGAACCTGAGGATACTCTTGACCAACAGATCCCAAATTGACGTATCGAAAGGGATGCTTAGGGTCCAAAGCGCCACGATGCAATTCATGGTTGATGGACTGCCAGATATCGATTGGATTGTCTGAATGGGAAAAAAGCATTTCAGGTAGATTTTTTAAGATAACTCCAGCAAAGAAATAGAGTTTATCAAAGAGCTAATCGATCGAAATAACTTTAATTGCCCAAGTTGATTCATAAATAATACCCAAAACCATTATGCTTAGGCAAAAGCCGATTATGCTGCCAGTTTTGAAATAATTCATTCAGGGAATTATTTGGATTGGAGGATGATTTTCAATCAAAATTTATAAGCAAACTAGTAGTGTAAAAATTCCCACTAATTTTAGTTAACACATATAACCAAACCAATGAGTCATCATTTCCAAATTCCATATTCCTGTTCTCAAAACCCAAGGAATTTTACTCCCACGGGCAAAGGAGGATTTTGCGAATCTTGCCAAAAGGAAGTGGTGGATTTTAGGCAAATGAATCAAAATGAGATTATTGCTTATTTTGAAAACAACTCAGCTAGCCGATGCGGTATTTTCCATCCAAGTCAATTAGAAAGCTCCGAGAAGACATTTAAGCTCGTAAAATTTCCCGGATTTTGGGCATTGAGTTTTCTTGGATTTCTGGGGCTAACCTTCCCAAGTATTGCTCAATCTATGTCCAATGAAAGATTGGAGCAATCACCTAACAGTCTCTCCAAAATTTCTGAACCAGATTCTTTTACGATTCCTTCTAGTAAAATTCAAGGAAGAGTTATCAGCGAAATAGAAAAAGATGGAATACCTGGAGCGTTAATTCTTATCAAAGGCTACAAAATCGGGACATCGACTAATCTGGAGGGATTCTTTGAACTTGAAATTCCAGATTCGATATCAGCCAAAAAAATCACATTGGTACTCTCCTTTATAGGTTATCAAATAATGGAGATACCTGTTTACCAATCACAACTCCCACTACAACTTGGTGAAATCAGCCTCAAAGAAGATTCCAACGCCCTTATGGGAGAAGTCATCATTACCAAAAAACCCAATCTTTGGCAGAAGGTGAAAGGAATATTCAGGTCAGAAAAAACTCAAAGCTGCTCTAACCCAAATCACACACATGCATAAAAAATCCCTTGAAGATTTACTCTCCAAGGGATAATTATATTATAAAGCCGAGAGATTAAATCTCCACCGCTGCATCAATATTCTTGAAATACACCTGCTTTTCGGCATCCAAATCCACCAGTACAGCCGAGTCATTTTTGATATAACCCGCCAAAATCTGTTTGGACAGCTCATTCAAAATCAATCGCTGCATGGTTCTCTTGAGCGGTCTGGCTCCGAAGTTTGGATCAAAACCTACCTCACCCAGATAATCCAAGACATCGGTAGTAGCCTCGATCTCGATATTGGATTCGGAAAGACGCTTCTGAATTTCTCTCCATTGAATGTCCACGATCTTACGGATCACCTGCTTATTCAGCGGCTCAAACATGATCGTTTCATCGATTCGGTTGAGGAATTCGGGACGAACTGACTTTTTGAGTAGTTCGTAAACTTCTGCTTTTGTCTTTTCCAAGATTTCTTCCTTGTTCCACTCCTCCATCTCTGCAAACCGCTCCTGAATCAGGTGTGAACCAATATTGGTAGTCAAGATGATGATGGTATTCTTGAAGTTGGCAATTCGACCTTTATTGTCAGTCAATCGACCATCGTCCAAGACCTGAAGCAAGATATTGAAGACATCAGGGTGAGCTTTTTCGATTTCGTCCAAGAGAATAACGGAGTAAGGCTTTCTTCGGACAGCTTCGGTCAGCTGACCGCCTTCATCATAACCCACATAGCCTGGAGGAGCTCCCACCAATCGGCTTACGGAATGTCGCTCCTGGTATTCAGACATATCGATCCGCACCATGGCGTTATCATCATTGAAGAGGTATTCGGCTAGGGCTTTTGCTAATTCAGTCTTACCCACACCTGTCGTACCCATGAAGATAAAGCTACCGATCGGACGCTTTGGATCTTGCAACCCGGCTCGGCTTCTTCGCACTGCATCCGAAAGGGCTGCAATGGCCTCTCTCTGACCGGCCACTCTTCGACCCAATTCGTCCTCCAAATGAAGCAGTTTCTCACGCTCTGATTGGATCATTTTGATAACCGGAATTCCTGTCCATTTAGAGACTACCGCAGCGATATCTTCATTGTCTACTTCTTCTTTGAGAAGAGGTGAACCCGCCTGCATTTCTGCCAATTGGGATTTGAAGGATTCGAGTTTCTTCTCTGACTCTCCGATTTTCCCATATCGGATTTCGGCTACTTTGCCAAAATCACCAGCACGTTCAGCCTGTTCGGCTTCCAGTTTCAGCTTTTCGATGGCTTCTTTTTCCCGCTGAATGCCCATGATCACAGCCTTTTCGCTCTCCCATTTGGCCTTCACGGACTGTCTTTTTTCACCCAATTCGGCAATCTCTTTGCTTAGAATCGCTTCCTTGTCTTTGTTATTTTCTCTACGAATCGCCTCCCGCTCGATCTCGAGCTGCATGATTCGCCGGTTCAACTCATCCAATTCCTGTGGAAGGGAGTCGATCTCCATTCTCAGTTTGGCAGCTGCCTCATCCATCAAGTCAATGGCCTTATCTGGCAAGAAGCGGTCAGAAATGTATCGCTGTGAAAGCTCGACCGCTGCAATGACCGCATCGTCCTTGATCCTTACTCCATGGTGAAGTTCATACTTGTCTTTGATTCCTCGTAGAATGGAAATCGCATCTGCAGCATCTGGTTCATCCACCATGACAGCCTGAAATCTACGCTCAAGCGCCTTGTCTTTCTCGATGTATTTTTGGTACTCCTTCAGCGTAGTGGCTCCGATAGCATGGAGTTCACCTCTAGCCAAAGCAGGCTTAAGCAAGTTGGCTGCGTCCATTGCACCTTCTCCTCCACCTCCGGCTCCGATCAGAGTATGGATCTCATCGATAAAAAGAATGATCTCCCCATCCGAATCGGTCACTTCCTTGATCACTGCTTTCAGTCTTTCCTCAAATTCACCCTTGTACTTGGCGCCTGCTACGAGCAAGCCCATGTCGAGCGAAATCAAGGTCTTTGACTTCAGATTTTCCGGCACATCACCGGAGACAATACGCTGCGCGAGGCCTTCGACAATGGCGGTTTTACCCACACCTGGTTCACCGAGCAAAATGGGGTTGTTTTTGGTACGCCTTGCGAGGATCTGCAGCACCCGTCTGATTTCTTCATCTCGGCCGATTACAGGGTCAATTTTTCCCTTTTTGGCCATGTCGTTCAGGTTTTTAGAATACTTTTCCAAAGCCCTGTACTTGCTTTCTGCGTTGGGATCAGTCACTTTATTTCCTTTTCTTAATTCCTTGATCGCTTCGATCAGGGGCTTTTCTGCCAAACCCTGATTCTTTAATACTTGTGCGATAGCATCGCTGCCTGCCAGTATGGCCAAGAGCAAATGCTCAATAGCTACATATTCATCCCCGAAGGTTTTCAGGTAATCCTTTGCTTTGGTCAAAGCCTGATTTGCTGAATTGGAGAGATAGGGCTGCTGATTTGCACCGCTTACTTTGGGCAATTTGGCGAGTTCCTGATCAAGCTTCTGCTCGATCAATTGCTTGTTGGTACCGAGTTTCTTGAATAGAAAATCGGTCACGTTTTCATCTTCGGTGAAAATCCCTTTGAGCAAGTGAGCCGTCTCGATATTGGGTTGTCCTGAACTCGTAGCGAGCTCGGCGGCCTTTTGAATCGCCTCTTGGGACTTGATGGTAAATTGCTTGAAATCCATGATGGTCGATAGTGGTTAGTTGGTCTTTTCCCTATGGATCAAATGCTCAGCCAAGCCCTTTTTCAGGTCAGAATGGCTGAAAACAAAGCTCAGAAGATAGAAAAAAGGAAATTTTGACAGGAAAATATCGATTTGTGTGGATGAAAATTGGCCAAAAATTCAGGGCTATGATTTCTAAGTCGAAAAAGATCAGGTAATTTAGTTTAGTGACTTTTCAATTTAATCCCTTATGAATGAGCTTTTAACTGAAGAACGGGTTTTGCAACTGATTCACAAAATCAGGAATCAAAAAGTAATGCTGGATAGTGATCTTGCAGAAATGTATGGCGTCCCTACGAAAAGATTGAATGAACAAGTAAAGCGAAATTTAGATCGCTTTCCGACTGATTTCATGTTCCAACTGAATGAAGAAGAATGGGAGAACTTGAAGTCGCAAATTGCGACTTCAAGTTGGGGAGGAAGAAGAACACTCCCTTATGTCTTCACAGAACAAGGAGTCTCTATGCTGTCTTCCGTATTGAATAGCCCACAAGCGATTCAAATCAATATTTCAATCATGAGGGTATTTGTGAAGGTCAGAGAATGGTCGCTAAACTATGGAGAACTTGCTTTGAAAATAAAAGAGCTTGAAAGAGACTCCTCAGAACACCACAATCACATCGCCCAAATTTATCAATTGATCGAAGAGCTTCTAAGGCCCACTATTGAAAATAGACCAGCCATTGGATTCAAAAAATAGCCTCATACTGGATTTGTAGAAAGAGGCTATTTTTGCATTTCCTAATTCTGACTAGCCGCATAATCCTCTACGGCCTTCCATACCCGGAACACATTCTTGTAGCAGATCTTTTCAATATCTTCTTTCGAATAACCTCTTTTCAGTAGTTCCGCAATCAGATTAGGAAACATGGAAACGTCCTTCAATCCTGTGGGAAGGGAATCCCCCACTCCGTCAAAGTCCGAACCCAATCCGACATAATCGATCCCGACCAATTTGACTACATGGTCAAAATGATCGGCCACTCGCTGAACGGTTGGGAAAGGATTATTTTTCTCTGAATATTCTTTGATGTACGCCTGCGCGGCGGAGTCACTTCTTGAGAGATTATTTTCCGCTAGGTAATTCACGATGTGTTCTCTTACTTTGGCCGAGCCTGCCGCATAAGCTGAATCGATAAAAGAACCTCCAAAATTGATCATCATCACTCCTCCGTTTTTGGCCATCGCCTGAATCAGCTCATCGCTCATATTTCGTTCAAAGCCTGGAGTGAACTTTCGGACCGAGGAGTGAGAGGCAATCACGGGAACTTTTGTAATGGCTAAGGCATCTCGAAAAGTATTGTCAGAAACGTGGCTCAAATCGACCATAATCCCCACACGGTTCATTTCAGCCACTACTTTTTCTCCAAATTCGCTCAACCCACCATGCGTACCGGTAGTATCATAACTCGCATCTCCGATGAGGTTGTCTTTTCCATGGGTAAGGGTAATGTATCGAATACCTCTTTTGTAAAAGTATTCCACATTGGCCAAGTCATCCTCGATACCAGCACCGTTTTCCATGCCCATCGGCAGGGAAATCAAGCCTTTGGCAAAATTGGCTTCTACATCTGCCGGGCTATAAGCCATGGCAAACTTATCTGGAAACGTACTTGCCAAGCGCTCGGTCATCAAAATCAGGGAATCAGCCAAAGCTTTGGAAGCTCCCGGAATTGCCTGATTGCCTGCAGGAATATAGATCGACATAAATGGTGCATCAAGCCCTCCTTCTTTGGCCCGGGGATAGTCAAAATTACCATCCGGAGTCCTTACTGAGACATCCAAAATCTCCCGCTGAAGCGTAAATCCCCCTACTTTCATCCGATAAGGAAGGTCCACATGACCGTCGACCATGATAGTCGATTGGGCGATTTCAGTAGCTGCTTGGAGTCGCTCCTCATCAGTCATTTTCGTGTAATCAATGAGTTCCTTGGTTTCAGAGCAAGAAATCAGCAAAATGAGGACGGCAGGGAGAATTAGATTTTTATACATACTGGTCTAAAATATGGCGTATGGAAGATAGCTCGTTCTGGAAAATGATTCTAATAAAATCCATTAATGGCAAATTTTACCAAATACTGTAAACCCTATTTCTATCTCCCATTGACTAAATTTAGAACTGGTTACGAAAGAATCACCAAACAAAAGGTTGGTCTTCAGGATTTAATTTTGAAATTCATCTTCGAATTTTAAACCAACATCAATCTAAACTAACCAAACTCAATGCTCATGAAACTTAATTTCAACACCGGATTACTAGCTTTTGCTTCATTCCTAGTCTTAAGCTGCGGACCACAAAAAACAGAAATTGTAGAAGAAGTGGTGGAAATGAAAACTCCAACCCTTACCCTGATTTGGGAAACTTCTGATTCTCTGATGACCAATGAATCCGTCCTTTTTGACGAGACTAGTGGAAATCTTTATGTGTCTAACATTGAAGGGCAAGATCCATTGCAAAAGGATGGCAAAGGATCAATCGCAATCCTTTCTAAAGAGGGAAAAATCCTCAATTCTGCCTGGGTAACTGGCTTAAACGCTCCTAAGGGAATGGCCATTTCCAATGGCAAACTGTATGTAACCGACATTGATGAATTTGTAGAAATTG
>CALRRX020000087.1:0-8929 GCA_943370675.1 Reyranella massiliensis 521
GGTCAATAGGCTTGCGCCAATCCTAGTCCCGTTGGACCCTATGGTTGAGAATGGAATTAACCACCGCCTCATACTCTATTGCAATCTTTTCGATATCAAAGCGCGCCTCCGCTTCCCTCCTCGCCTCTTTTCCCATCTCTGCCATCTGCTGGGGATGCTCGATGGCAAATTTCATTTTCTCAAACAACTCTTGACTATCCCCAACTTTAAAGGTCAAAGCCGTTTTGCCATCGTTCACTGCCTCTAGGTTCATGGGGATGTCGGAAGCAATAATCGGCATCCCTGCCATCATGGCTTCAACCAAGGCACCGGAGAAGCCTTCGTACCAACTAGGGAACAGAAAATAGTTAGCAGTGATCGGAGAGAAGTGATCAGGGGGTAAAGAGTATCCGGATAAAAGTATTTCAATCGGATTTGGAATTTTTCCAGGGAGAAAGACAGATGTGTTGAGGCCTAGCTCTTGAATGAGTTTTTCCAAATGAGTTCGGTAGGGCCCTTCTCCGAAGATGGTTAGGGTGCAATCCGGATAGATTTGAACCACTTGGGAAAAGGCACGAATGGCGTCCTGAAATCCCTTGCGCTCGAGGAGACGGCCGTAGGAGATGAAGTTTTTCGTCACTGCGAGGCTGCTTTCTCCATTGCCTGATTGTTCAGTAAGGCCGTTGGCAGCCGAAGCAGTCTTCTGGTCAAAAGAATTTTCCGCCTGGAAGATTGCTTCGTCCTCGTACCTCGTCCTCGCAATGACGTTTCCAGCAATGACGTCGCCCGTCACTACGAGGCTGCTTTCTCCAAGGCCTGATTGTTCTACAGGGTCGTTAGCAGCCGAAGCAGTCTTCTGATCAAAAGAATTTTCCGCCTGGAAGATTGCTTCGTCCTCGTACCTCGTCCTCGCAATGACGTTTCCAGCAATGACGTCGCCCGTCACTGCGAGGCTGCTTTCTCCATAGCTTGATTGTTCAGCAGAATCGTGGGCAGACGAAGCAGTCTCCTCGTCAGTTAAAGATTGCCTGCCTGCCGGCAAGGCAGGCTTCGCACCCTGCTCGCTCCCGCCACGGCGGGCAGGCGCAATGACGTTTCCAGCAATGACGGGTCTACCCCGATACACCACTGAAATTTTATCCTTCTTGATTCCCAAAGTCTTCACATGAGAATCTGCCAAAGCCTGAGCATTAGCAATCCAGTGCACAGGAATGCCTGCAGTCAACCGATCCAACCAATAGACCACTTTATATTTCAGCCCTTTTTTATCCATCCAGGCTATCGGGGAATAGCTATCATTGACCAAAGTACCCACCAAAGGAACCCCGGTAAGTAAGGAGGCGATCCTTGTGATCATATCTGCCCGCCAAAGGGAAGAAATCAGTACGTCCGGCTTTTCCTGTTTGATCAATCCAACCAAACGCCTTACGGCCAATAAAAAATGATAGCCCTCCGGAATATCCAAAAAAAAGAGCCGGATTCCGGCTCGTGTATAGGCTTCTCTGAGCTCATGCTTAGGATAGAAATATACAAACCCCACATCCACCTCTTTTGAAAATCGGGAAAGGATCTCCAAGTGGCTGCGTTCAGCACCGGCATTGACTAGGGCATCTTGGGTGAAGAAGAGTTTCAATTAAAAGGAATTAGGTTTTTTGCCACAAAGGCGGTAAGAAAGGAAAACAGTTACTGCGAAGGTCTCTAAGATTTGAATTATACAAAAGGCTGGTTCAGGTGGAAACATCGGAATAAGAGATTACAAATCCTTAAAAACACTAAGGTCGAATTGCAAATTCGACTTATCGGTGACTATATAAAGAATCAAACTTAGATCTAGAGAAAAACTATTTTTACATTATAATTCCCTTGATTTAAAAAACAACTCTCTATTTTGAGCGGTTGAATTTTTCCATTTCTGGAATAATGTAATAGAAGTTTCAAAACATATTGACCAACTTTCTATTACCTCTTTAGGATAAATCTCTTTTAATATTTTAGAGCAATTTTGAACATTTAATAAATATTCAAAATAATTATCTCTAATAAATATAATCTCATTTTCTAATTCTTCCTTTGAATCCACAATAGATAAATTTGGAAAATACTTTTGTTTAAAAAATCTCGCACTACTTTCATTACCCGATATTAAAGGAACACCTGCGAAAATAGCATTAATTAGTTTCGAAAATGGTTTATTCAAATATTCCTTATTATTTAAACTCCTAATTGAAATAATTAAATCGAATTCCCGGTAATCATTCCATTTAAAGTAATCTTCCACAATTTCAAATTCTAAATTATTTTTAAAAGAAAATTCTGTTAAAAAATCAACTGTTTCCAAATCAAGATTTTGACCTAAACCAAAGTAGCCTATTTTTCTAAGTGATTGAGAATTGGTATTCCTTGGAATTATTCCAGGTTGAGCCCAATGTGGTATATAAATATTTTTTGAAAAAAAAAACAACTTGTCTAAAACCAATCTCCCATTTTTTAATCCAACCTTAGTTTGCATGAAATTTTGGAAAACATGAATATGAGCATACCTGTGTCGTCCATAGTCAGCTGCAACGCAAACAAAAAATTGATTTATAGATGGTTTTAAGTTTTTTTCAAAATATCCAGAATGAAATACCACTATGCCTTCTTCTGGAATAGAATTAGTTAAAAAAATATTTTTTAATCCAATTTTATGAAAAACATAATATGTCTGGAAAATCCAATTTTCCAAACCATTTTGAAGAGAAAAAATTTTATTCTCCATCCATTCTTCGTTCAGAAAAGAAGGCAATGTTGGGAAATAAAAATAGATACTTGTCAGCAATTATTTTTGAAAAATTATAATTAATAAAAAAGTCTTAATCAACTTCCTAATATTGAATTACTCTTATCAATTTGGATTAATTACTCTTCCTCTTTTTCCTATAATGGCATGCCAAGTTGCCAATGCCTTAATTCGTAATCTTACTCCTTTTTGATCTTCCCATCTTAAAATAGCATAGGTAAATTTCAACTCTCGGACTATCCATGCCCAAATGGTTTGAATACTTTTTCTTTTCAATCCAATCCAAAGGTGATTTCTGGTATTGTAATACTGGCGCCAAGGAGGTGTTCCGCCCACTGAGCCTAGTTTTCCGTCTTCAATTAGCCCGTTTGGAACGGTGTAAATTTCAAAACCTTGGTCTCTTGCACGAAGACAATAATCAAATTCATAGGTCCCCATAAAAAAAAGAGGATCACAATATCCTATTTCACTCATTAAATCAGTTGATATAAGGCACCCATCAAAAGTGATTAAGTCGGAACGAACTGGATCCTTACCAACTGGAATATAACTTGGTTTCCTTACTCCTTTCCAATTTAGGACAACTGCCTGACCACGAGAATCTAGATTTCCTATTTTCAACATCCCTACTTTCCGATCAGATAGAGTTATTAAGGATTCAACAAATGATTGAATCGCCCCCTTTAAGGGTCTAGAATCATCATTAAAAAGCAACACGTAAGAAAACCCCTTTTCATGGGATATTTTCATTCCGAGTGAAAATCCGCCTGATGAAGAAATATTTGAACCTGGGAAAACGGAGTTAATTCCAGGAAAATTCAAGTAGAAGTTCATGTTTCGTTCTTCGCCTTGATTATTATCAATTACAAAAATATTTTGACTTAATATCCCTTCCTCAAGGATTGCCAAAATAGTCTTCTCTAACTCCAGATAGCGACGGAATGTAACTAAAACAACCGACCAACTTTCTAAATTGATTTTCATTTTTCAGGAAATGATAGAAATTCTAAAAGTTGTTTTTTACCTCTTTCAATCCAATACACTTTGCCAAGCGAATTGATTGCATTTACTAATTGATTATCGAGATTAGAATTTTGAAGGAAGTAATTCCTCTTTTCGAGGATCTCTTTTGCAATCTTCTCTGATGAAGATTCTGGGTCTATTAAAAGACCAACTCCATAGTTTCTAACAATATCTGAAGCGTCCCAATTAAGATCAGAAACCACTACCCAAGCACCTACCGCTAGGTATTCAGAAAGCTTAGTGGGAAATGAAACTCTATTCACTAAAGAATCTTTTCTTATTAAAAAACAGACTTCTGCTTCGGACATTAATAGAGCCAGTTCGTCGAGATCGGAAGTTCCCACAAATTCTATAGCTTTATCAGGCAAACACTTTGCAAGAATCTTTGCTCTTTTATCTCGGCTAATGACTCTGAATCGAATCGTAGCATCTTGCTGATACAATGCTCCCCAAAGTTCACTTAGCTGAGCCAGGTTTTGCCATGGAGCACCAGAACCTGAATAGGTAAAATACTTTCTTTCAGACCTTGGACGCATGCTGAATCGCTCTAAATCCACACAAAGTGGTATGGCAAGGGTCTTGACAGATTTTAGTTTTTCGGCCACATAGCGATTCATTCGAGTGGAAACAGTGATTGCCAAGTCAGGCTTATATAGCCTTCCAAGAATCGCCCACTTCAATTTCACTTCAGTCCTCTTTAGAAGTATATCTCTGTGGAGGAGTGATTCCTCGGGGATGCCATTTACGCACCAGATTTGGGTACTCGAGGAGGCTGTGGGTAAAAAAAATGGCGCTGTAAACCCCACACAGACAGTTATAGATTCCTTTGATTTTTCTAGAATCGCGGCAACTTTCGATCGAGTGGAAAAAATCTCCAAAAACTTGGCCGAAATTACCTCATAGCTAATGGCTGGATAAGCCTCCATAAAGGGTTCCAAAACCCGATGTTTCTCATTATAATACTTTGAATGTGGAAGCAACCAAAACAGTTTCACGGGAAGTCCTAGTGATAAAAAGAGCTCTAGCAAAAATCCCAATCTGGATCGCTCCAATGGTCCTCTGTAGAACACATTGATTTGCTTACTGCTCATTCATTAGTCTTTTAACAATCTGATAGGCTGAATTTCCATCTCCAAAAGGATTTTGACCTACGATCATCTGCTGATAGGCAGATTCAGAATCCAAAAGAAGTTGAGATTCCCTGACTATTCTTTCCTTATTAGTACCTACTACTTTGACACAGCCTGCATGCAATCCCTCGGGGCGCTCGGTCTGATCTCTAAGTAGAAGCACCGGTTTCCCAAAACTTGGGGCCTCTTCTTGCAATCCCCCCGAGTCTGTCAGCAGAAAAAAACTTCTGGCCATTAATGCCAAAAATTCAGGATATGACAAAGGAGGAATCAATTCCAAATTGTCGTTTTTCCCATCCAACTTTTCCATCAGCGTCTTCTTTACAATTGGATTGGGATGTAGCAAAACCAAAAAAAATACGGATGGATTGTTCTTGGCCAATTCTAATACTGCCTCCGCAATATGAGTCAATCCTTGCCCAAAATTTTCTCTTCGGTGTGTTGTAACTAGGACAATCCGAGAACCTGAACGATCTCCCATAAAGTACCGTTCCAAGGCATTGGGAGACAGCTGCAGCTGGTCAATTTTTTCTTTGGAATAGACCAAGGCGTCTAAGACGGTATTCCCTACGACCTCAATAGATGCCTCTGATAGTTTCTCCTCTAGCAAATGTTGCTTGGAAATCGAAGAAGGACAAAAATGCAAGTCGGTCAACTTGCTGATGAGTTGCCTGTTGATTTCTTCGGGAAAAGGTGCCTTTTTATCATAGGTGCGAAGACCCGCTTCCACATGTGCCACCTTAATCCCATGATAAAAAGCAGCCTGAGCTCCAACAAAGGCAGTTTGAGTATCCCCTTGGACTATGATCCAATCAGGACGATCAGCCAAATAAAGTGTCGAAAGTTCCGCCAAAATCGAGGAGGACAAATGTCCAATAGATTGTCCTTCTTTCATCACGTCCAAAGTGATGTCGGGTGAAATCCCAAACCAGTCCTCCAAACCAAGAAGCATCTCCTTGTGCTGACCTGTAGAAATGACTCGGACTTGAACACCCGAAACCTCCTTTAAGTGACGAATGATCATTGCCAACTTGATCAGCTCAGGACGAGTTCCGTAAATGATGTCTAGCGTCATGAGGTAAAAGAGGCTGAAGAATAGACCCTGCGGGAAAGAAAAGGTAGAAAAGAAATCGCATAACGAAGGTAAGTGCCAAGCTGGGTGGGTCGGTAAGAAATCGCCTTTCTTAGTGTCGTCCTAGCAGCAGAAAACCGCTCTCTTCTTAACTGAATCACACCTAAGGTCTGATGGAGATTCCACAAGTCAGATTGGGACAACTTCGCTTCATGCTTTTTCAAGATCAAACTGATAGAATCATCCATTTTCTTGAGATTTTTACTACCACCATCTGAAGATTGATAGTACCTCAGACTCATGGATTGAATAATTTTTGGAATTATTCCGTATTGAGAAAACCTTAAAAGTAATTCCATATTCTCCGAATATTTTAAGATTTCATCAAATCCACCAACATTTAAAAACTTTTCCCTGCAAACCGTGTATGTGCCTGACAAAAAGGGAGTATAACCTTGAGATTTTCCAGGTAAATCAGTAAAAGTGGATTTATATATTTCAACTCTTTGGTATCCAGATAGGAATAAACTAAAATCAGGATTAAGACAAATGACCTTAGTAAAATCTTCAATTGAAGTATTGATCAATTCATCATCCGAATCCAAAAACACCAGCCAATCCCCAGTGGCCAATTTCGCTCCCTTATTCCTAGCAGCACAAACGCCTGAATTGTCTTGGTAATGGTAAATAACCGGGGGATAAGCTTTCACAAGTTCTTGGGTACCATCCAAGGAACCGTCATCGACCACAATGATTTCCCATGCTAGAAAAGTTTGGGAAAGGACCGATTCAATCGCTCTGCCTAGGGTAGTTACCCGATTATAGGCAGGAATAATGACCGAAAACTTAGGATCCAAAATAGCGCTGCAACTGGCGATAGTGAGAAAAAGCTAGGCCTCGTTGTTGACGAAAGGCCTCAAACTTCGCCTTCAAAATAGTATAAGACAACTGATCTTCTGGTTTGCTGGGATTTCCCTTCCAACGGATGCGATATTTCCAATACAGCAATCCTGCTTTTAGAGACTGAACCCAATAATACCATACAAAACCTACCAAGGGATGAACCGAAGAGGAGGTATAAAAGGAATAAGTGCTAAGCAAGCCAGCACTGGATGAAATACCTCGCTTTAGCCGAAGGTAATAGTCCCAAGTCAATCGGGAGGCTGGAAGCTGATGGGTAAACTGAAGACTGGATGAATAAGCGACTTTGAGACCTAATAGCTGCATGAGCCAGCACCATTCCACATCTCCACCTGAGATCAATTCCTTTCCTGTTCGATCCGAAATAAGGGGTTTAAAACCCTTATTGAAAAGCTTGAGTAAAGGTTTTTTTCTGAAAATTGAACAAGCCCCATAGACAAACACTAAATGTCTTTTCTGCTCATTTCCTCCCAATTGGGGACCTATTGCAAAACTGGAAGCATATTTATCAAACCAATCTGGTTTGGGTCCCAAAAACTCAGGAATCCCATGACTTCCCAATACTCCAACTCGCCAATTTTTAGAAAGCACCTGCCTAGATTGAAAAAGAAAATCGGGGGACAAAATATTGTCATCATCACAAAACAACACCCATTCAAAATGAGCTGCACGTAAACCTGATAAGCGTGCAAATAGAAGGCCTGGCTGAGGCTCATGAATTACTTTCCATTGGTTATTTGAAAGGTTAGCTTGAAGTAGCTCCTTTGCCAAATCACCAGTTTTATCTGAAGAGGCATTGTCTACCACGATCAATTCAAAAGCAGGAGGATTCTCTTGGGAGAAGATAGCCCGAAGGCAAGCCTCAATTCGATCCCTACCATTATGTGTGCAAACTACAATACTAATCATCTAGACACCAAAGATTCGGTAAATACCGTTTGAGAGTATGGATTTAAGCTTTCTGCCCAACTTGTTCCACTTAGAATTAGGAAGCTCGCGAAAAGCAAGTAAAGGTTTGAGTTTGGAAAGTCTTTCGTAGTCATTAGCCAATAGACGGTTGCGGTAATCTTCATACAAATCAGCCAAGGCTTTATTTTCTGCTTCCTCAAATTCGGAAGTCAATACTCGTTCGGTCAAATGGGTTTGCTCGGGCTTAAACCCACTAAAATGAAAAAACAGCAAAAGAAACTCTGGCTGATTGACCCCATACCCATCTGGAGTTTTGAGGAGTTTGCGTTCATTAAAATTCCACCAAGCCATATTCCAACCTGGATGCTTCACCAATTTGATCTTGTCAAAAAATAAGGGTACCAAATCTATCCACTTTTGATCCACAAAGATCCCTTTGCATTTATCGATACGACAATGTTGAATCAATCGCTCCTTCCACCATTGAATCAGTCGGAAGGACTCCTCCCCTCTTTTCAGGCCCAAAAACCCCAAATTATACATCCCATGACGAAGGGAGGCCAACTCACCGGTACTCGGTTTTGGCGTAGTGTGGATCAAATTAGGTGTCAAAAGAATTTCAGCATCTGCCCAAACATTATCCATGATTTTAGGAGATTGATAAAAGTACAAATCGGGATCGAGGTAATAGATCTGATCGACTTCGGGATACATAGCAAAAAGGTATTCAAAGTAAAAGGGTTTTACTGCCGTATTAAACTCAATGATATTGTATCGAGAAAGCATACCTTCAAACTCCGGAAAATCCAAGTCAAAGCAAGGCAAAAACTCAAACTCCTTCCAAACGGAATAATCAAGTTGGGGATCTAATTGATCTACCAAACCTATCACAAACTTAGAATTAGCTTCAAACCCCTCAAGAGACTTGCCGAGTGAAATGGCAAAAGGCAGGTAATTATTGGAGCAAAGAGTAAAGTATATTGTTTTCAAATGTTTAGGAAAATACTAATACATTACTTTTTGGAGGGTTTCCTTCAACCGCGCTTTTTTCAAATCAAAATCATTGTTTTCTCTCCAATTAGATAGACTAACAAAATGAATCCACGATTCATCAAA